>JAFVXS010000021.1 GCA_017501025.1 Alistipes sp. | reverse complement strand
GGGTCTTTTCGTTCTTCGACTGCAATGCTACACCCTCGCTCTTGAAGAGGTCGCACTGTGCTGCGATTACATCGGTTCTAACATAGGCGATATCGCCTGCTCCAACCTCACTCTTTGCGGTAGCCTCCGCACCCTCTGCTGTGGCAGTGGTCTCTTTGTTTGCGTTCTGACAGCCGACAACAGCCAAAAGTGCCAATGCTGCGACAAATACTTTTTTCATTACTTTCTATACTTTGTTTTGGTTAAAAACTATATTGACCGACAAAGATACAAAATTTTTGCAATATACCATATTTATTGGAAAAATAACTTACTATCCTCGTTGGTGCGTCAATGTTATCGCTGCTAATATTCAAAAGAGCTGCCTCCGACGAACTCTCTTAATATCGATGTCGGTGGTATTTCGTTTGTTGTCAGCGGAGTGAAATTATCGAGGAACTTTAATAGACGTTCAGCCTCGCCATATTCGGGTACTGTATCCGGAATTTCGCGAAGTATAGGCTCGATTATAGGACGCAGTATCGGAATTTCATAGAATAGCGACGAGTTGAACATCACATCGGCATTCTCCTGATAAGGGAAGATGTGTCGCTCCTCGCCACGACGGACACTTGCCCATCGAGCGATGGTATCGTATGCCGAGCTGCCTCGTGTGCGGTAGTCGCGTGTGATGCGACGCAGCAGGCGATTGTCGGTAGTTGCTATTCGCGATACATTGTCCATTGCCACCGATGTAAAGCACGATAGGTAGATTTTGAATTTGAGACTATCGGGAATACTTGGTGTCAGATTTGGATTCAGTCCGTGAATACCCTCCATAATCAATATCGAACGGTCATCAAGTTGCAGCGGTTTGTCGTGCCACTGGCTTGTTCCGGAGATGAAATCGTATCGCGGAATTTCGACACTCTCGCCTGCGATGAGTTGTTGCAGGTGTTCGTTTAGGAGTTTGATATTTATAGCCTCCAAACACTCGTAGTCGTAGTCTCCGTTTTCGTCGCGTGGAGTCTTCTCTCTATCGACAAAGTAGTCGTCGAGCGAAATCAGTACGGGATGCAGTCCGAGCACGCGTAACTGAACGCCGATACGTTTTGCCGATGTGGTTTTTCCACTCGATGAAGGACCCGAAATCAACACAACACGGACGCCCTTTGCACGATGAGCCTCGACAATACGGTCAGCGATATTTGCCAACTGCTTTTCGTGAAATGCTTCGGCAATCTTAATCAATTCGCCTGCATCACCCTTCAAAATCTTGTCGTTCAACTCGCCTACGGTTGCTACACCCATTACATCAACCCACGAATGATATTGGTGGAATATATCGACCATCTTATCAACCTTGCGTCTCTTTTCGATTGTTTCGGGATGGTTTCTATCGGGTAGGGCTATGTAAAAGCCGTTGAAATATGGCCGAATATCGAACAGACGGACGTGTCCGCTGGTAGGGGCCAATGCTCCGAAGAAGTAACCTACGGTTGTGCCGAGTCGATAGATATTGCTGTAAAGTCGAGGGCGTGTTCGCAACAGTGCAGCCTTGTCGTGATAGCCAGCCTCCTCGAAAATCTTTATTACCTCTTCGCTTGGTGCTTTATGGCGTTCGATAGGGGTGTCGGTATCGGCAATAAGATTGATTGCTGCCGCTATGTTGTGGCACTCCTCCTCGCTGAATGATGGCTTGCCATCGACTTCGCAGTATAAACCACTGCCGATAGAGTGTCGGACGTGAAACTCGTGCTGCGGATAGAGTGAAGCGATAGCCTTTTGAGCCATAAACGATATGGTGCGTTGATAGACACGAAAGCCCTCAAAATGGGTGATGTCTATAAAACGCACGTTTATCGGTATATAGACCTTGTAGTGTAACTCTTTGATGCGGTTATTGACGTATGCAGCCAATGCAGGGTTTTTGTCGTTCATTTCGAGCATCTTGTATATATCTAACAGCGAGGTGCCCATCTCGACATTCAGTGTGGTTGCATTGTTTTCGCAATAGACCTTGATAATGTTGCTCATAGCGGCATATTTTTAACGATTTTTTACTCTCTCAAAGATATGAAATTTTATCGAGACAAAAAAATCGATGACAACCTTATGGGTAATTTTGATAAAATTTTGTGGTATTTCTGCCAAAAACGGAGGTGCGAGTTTCGTTTTTTACCCAAATATTTCTAAATTTGTGGTATGAAAGTGAAGGCAAATTGTAAAATCAATATAGGTCTGGATATTTTGCGACGACGCGACGACGGCTATCACGACTTGGAGAGCGTGATGTACCCTGTACGACAACTCTACGACGAGATTACTATCGAAGAGCTGTGCGGAGCGAAGTCCGATGTAGAGTTTGTACAGAGCGGTATCGTCGTCGATTGCCCACTCGAAAAAAATCTGTGTGTCAAAGCCTTTCGGTTGATGCAGCAACATTTCGATATTCCACCCGTGCGTATTACACTCGATAAGCGTGTTCCATTTGGTGCAGGTCTGGGTGGCGGTTCGAGCGATGCAACATCGGTGCTGCTGATGCTCAATGACTACTTCTCGCTCGGCGTAGAACAGGAGAGACTTGTTGAATTGGCTGCATTGCTGGGTAGCGATACACCGTTCTTTGTCCATAACGAGCCACAATTTTGTTGGTCACGAGGCGAGAAGATGCAGCACGTGACATTGCCATTGGAGGGCTTGTGGCTGGCTGTTGTCAAACCTCCCATCTCGATATCGACCGCCGAGGCTTATGGTGGGGTAGTACCTGCGGTGCCGGCAATACCGTTGCGTGAACGTTTGATGCGACCTATTGTGGAGTGGCACGATTTGGTGAAAAACGACTTTGAACGCCACCTCTTTATTCGCTATCCGCAACTTGCCGAATTGAAGGAGATGCTCTATCGCAGTGGAGCAATCTATGCCTCGATGTCGGGGTCGGGCGCGGCTCTCTTCGGGC
>JAFVXS010000182.1 GCA_017501025.1 Alistipes sp. | reverse complement strand
GCCCATACCGCTCTCGGTGCGGACTATCGAGCGACCCTCTTTGAAGTCCTCAACCCAAAGGTATTTCGCATCGATAATTATGTTTTGATGCACATCCGAGAAGCCATATTTGCCATCTATCATAATACGCATACGCTCCTCGTGCAGCTCATAGACTCGTTCGATTTTCGAGATATTCTCCATCTTCCACTCGGCAACTTCACGTATTGCCGAGTCGTTATCCATACTGTCGATAAATGCGTATAGCGGTCGAAAGTTGGTTGTAGCCTCGCCTCTGCGAATTTGGTGTATGCGGGCAAGGTGCATACGCTCTTTGCCGACGATGATGCAGTGAGGCGTGAGGTTTGTGTGGGTAATGTTGAGTCGCTGCATCTCGACTTGCAACTCGTCGAGCATCGCACGCAGACGCTGTTTCTTGACGTTGCGTACCTCGTGGAGGTAGCACCCTTCGGGCAGACGTTGCAGGATGATATCGGCACGGTATCGCTCGGTATCTATGTCGAAGAAGAGCATCTCTTCGCGGAGTGCCTGACAGTCGTCGAATATCGGTGTGCTTGTACGTCTAATCCATCGCACCAAGTCGGATGTCTCGGCAAATGTATCCTCGGTCAGTGGCATATAGAGTAGAGCCCTTTGACCGTATGCCAACTTGACCTGTGCCTCGGCGTGGTCGCCTACACATACTACGGCAGGATTGTCGCCCTCGTCGTAGCGTGGTGCGACCATCATCATAAGTTGGGCTCGGAAATATGTATAGGGTGTCTTTATGGCTCGTGACAGAGCGGTAAGTGGTGCAACCATCTTCTTCTATTAGCGTGTTATATGGGTTCCTATATCGATTATGTCGAACAGCGAGTGTGGCACGACGTTGTATGCCATAGCCAAAAACGGTCCGGGTATCTCCTCTTTGAGTTTGCGGATACTGCTTACTTTCCGGTTGTAGTACGATGGCAAGACGCTCGATATATCTGCCATCATTCGTGCATAGATATCCGATGGCACCTCCTCGTGTGTCGGAAATATCACTGCGTTGCTCTGTTTGATGTTGCTGATGAGGATGTTTACCAACAGCACATTGCCATCGTTGGTCGAGACATCACGCAGTCGCATAGCCGAATCGAAGAGTTTGTGGTCGAAGCCGTCGGTCGATTCGCCATCCGTGATATTTATCACCATTGGCGGAAAACTGTTTGCGTGTTGCAGTTGGCGACACCACTCTTCGAGCATATTTGTAGCAAGGTCGAGCAACTCGTTCATCGGGGTAAGACCTACGGCATAGGACTCTACCCACGGTCTATATTTGAATCGTGCAGAGATATCTTCGCCCTGCTCGTTCTTGTATGTATATTTGACCTCCTCTACTTCGGGCATTATGGCTGCCACCTCCTCGATTGGTATCAACTTCAACTCGTTGCCCAACAGCGGCTCGATACTGATGCCGTTGTAACCCAATACAGCGATGTCGTAGTAGTGTCTGACCTCGTCGTTTCGTGTGGCACGCAGCACCAACTCGTGTATCAGCGTGTTGGCGACCATCGACACAGCGGCCGATTTGGGTGCCCTGATACAACCAAAATCTACGACGGTCTGCATCGATGCCGAGCAATCGATGGCTATTATGCAGGCGGTTGGTTGCTTGCGTGTTACGGGTTGAAAATATTTTGGAGGCTCTATCATTGTACTATCCGAGTTTTACACCGCGTACAGCCTCAAAGTCGGCATCGCGTATCGCTCCGCCATCGGCGTCGATACCGTAGCCGATACTTGTGCTTCGGGAGTTGTCGTTTTGGCGGTCGGCCTCGGCGATGTTTCGCAGATGTTTGGCAGCTGCTTCGCCCTCGGCAATAGCCTCCCGAATCTCCTCCTCCGATGGGGTGTGACCCAACTTTTTGGCGAGCATAGCCAATGCCCAGCCGTGGGCACGGTCGTCGTATTGCGATGCAAAGGTACGCAGACGGTCATCCACATCCTTAATCGAGATTACGCCATCCTCGACGCTATCCAGCAGCGTCTCGACAAACTTCTGCTCGATATATTGACCTGCCAAATCGACCCAACGACCCGCCTTTGTAGGTTTCGACTTTCCGCACTTCAACATCGACGCAAGCGAAGCCGCAAGGTACTTCTCGTAGAGCGATATGCCTCGAATCAACATCGACGACTTGATATGTGTGCCGTTGTATACAAACACATCGTCATCGGGCGATGCTGCCTGCATTGCGTTGAGGATGCCTATCGCACGATGAGTCTTGTATGCCAACAGTGGGTTATGTTCGTTGAACGAGATTATATCGCGATATACACGTCGTTTGTCACGCTGCGGCCACTTGGCAATATCTCGCAATGTGCCACTGCTTCGGAGTGCAAATCCGGGCATAAGCAACGATTCACCACGGCTCTCGATAAGGTACGAGAATGGCATTTCGCTCGTGTCGTGGTGCTTCGTATGGCGACCCAATACGGTGGTAAATTCGCCCTCGTCGGATGGTGCCATAACGTAGCCGTTCGATGCCGACTTACAACCTCGGCGGTGTACAGCCTGATGGACAGGTCCGCTCTTGAAGAGGTGGTTGCTCTGGTT
>JAFVXS010000181.1 GCA_017501025.1 Alistipes sp. | reverse complement strand
GCATAACGTGCCGAGCGCACCCCGGGCTCACCGCCCAAAGCCTCAACCTCCAATCCTGTATCATCGGCAAAGCAGTTTTTGCCCACGCGCTCATAGAGGTAGTGCGACTTCTGCGAGGCGTTGCCATCGAGTGTTGCGGCAGTTTCGGGAATATCCTCCGTGATGCCGCAATCGCGAGGGGTGAGGAGGTGAAAATTATCGCCCAGCAGAGCTTGTACCTCGCTCAATTTGTGGGCATTGTTGGTTGCAAAGATTATCTCGGTCATTGATTGTAAGATTTATTGTAGTCGTTGTAGAATATAGAGACAGAGCCTCCATATAGTTCGGGTACAGCCGTTACTTCGTAGCGTGATGACCCATCGAAACACCATAGGCGCAGTTTGCCTCCATAGAGATACTGCGAATACGTACTCACACATATTGTCGGCTCGAGAATTTCGAAATAGGCATATATCGAGTGTCGTGAAGCCGTGCCGCGACCCGAGAATGAAAACTCATATTCGGATTTTGAGGCTCCACCCTGCAAAGTGTTTTTTTCACGCACCTTTACGGTGTATTTGTTCGTTTGAGAGGTTATAAATTGATAGACAGCCCGATCGTCACCCGCCTCGTTGGCAAGTCGCGTAAGATATTTTGCAGTGGAGAGTGGATATTTGTCATTATCGAGCGAATTCCACTCGGCACCCACCTCCGAGAGGAGTTTGCCACCGGTGTTGATGACGAGAGTCTTGTTGGAATTGACAATGTGCCATCCATCCTTCGTCTCGAAGATACGGCTTGTATAGAAGTATCGGTTGTGCACCTCCTCGCGGGCCTGCTCGGTCGGGGCTGAAAGATATTCGTTGAATTGCAGCAATGTCGTCAACAACTCCGACTCTTCACCCATAGTATCGGCCGTTATGTAGAATAGCTGTCTACCCATTCGCGTAGGCTCATACACCTCGCCATCATCGATTTTGCAGCCGGTTAGCGATGTGGCTACCAGGAGAATATATATCAAATATATCAATCGTCTCATAACTATTGTTTTTTAGGATTATTGAATCGGTAACCCATGCCAAAGATGGCAACACCCTTTGCGCCAAATCCAAGTTCGGCAAATCCAAATAGCGACCGTCCGACCGTAAGACCCAAGTAGGAGCACTGAAAGGCAAAAGCGTAACTATTCCCGTCAGTCGACCCTCCCGAGCCGGTGGTATTTGTGGTGTTAATGGTCATACCCATACCCAACGAGGAGTACATACGCACCCATTTGCGATTGAGCCAGGTGAAACGTATCGTAGGCATAATGGTTATGTTGTGTTGATACTTGCGGTGGAGATAGTCGCCCGAGAGCGCATTGAACTGACGCTTATACTCGCAGTTATACGAGAAGAGCAACCCCAAGTCGAACCAGCGACGAAAACGGTAGCCATACGACACACTCAACGCCCCCGTAGTGTAGGTCGGGCCATCGATAATGCGTGGCACATAGTACGGACTCGGGAGATAATCATACGGACCGTTGTACATTGAGAACAGAGGCGAAATTCCGACCGACACACGCACCTCATGCTGTTGCTCAAAGGGCAACTTGGCTTGCTTGCCGCTGCTTTCCTGCGGTTTGATCTCCTGTGCCGATGTCGATATTGCTGCGAGTATCGATATCATAACTAAAATCAGTCGCTTCATAATCTGTCGGGTCTTTTTAGGTTTACACTTTGTCGACCGAGCCTCGGCAATGCTTTTATTGCCGGATGCCAAATTGCTCCTGCTACTTCGACACAGCCAACTCTTCGAGGCGGAGGTCGGTGTGGATTTTGTCGATAATAGCCTTAACGACAGTGTCCATCTCCGAGCCGTCGCTGTAATCCGCTGCGCAGACGTGATTTACGCGGTTGTCGCGAATGAGCGTTGCCATCTCCTTGCGAGCTCCCTTATCCTGCGGATTGTAGACCGCGATGGAGTGTCCG
>JAFVXS010000180.1 GCA_017501025.1 Alistipes sp. | reverse complement strand
CGACAGTTCAATCGGGTTATCTCTATCGCTCCCAACGACTACACTTTTGCCATTATATAGTCGCAGAAGATATAGGTCATCGAACGATGTTGCATACATTCGGAACTGACCCAAGCGACTACTCGAAAAGTTGCCGAAATAGCCAAACACTCCCATACAGCCGCCCATTGCAACAACCAATCCCATATCACGTTGTGTAAGCGGTTGTGCAGAGGCAATATCACGACGATACAATACTATGCTGTCATAACGTCGCAGTATCACAATCTTCTCATCGTCCAACTCCAAACGTTGTGGCGAATAGCCCTCACACCCAAGCATAACGCCCAAAAGTATGATAAAGAGCAACAAAAAGGCATACCCTCTCACATCGCCCTCTATGCAAGCCGTATATACAAAACCCGCCATAGCTGCGACAACCATCAGTATCAGCAGCGAGGTTATTACCCACACCTGCCAACACCAACGATAGTTTACCGTGCGATGATATAGTTGCCCTGCTGCCATTTTTAGAACTGAACCTTAAAGCCAACCAAGCAGTTGATACCCAACTCTCGATAATATGCCCAACGATAGATATTCATATTTGCAAGGTTGCGACCCTCAACGAACATCGTCCAATGTTTCGATATAAACACATCGAGCTTCAACCCCACATCCACTGCGGTAGGAATGGTTACACGATTTTTCGCATTCGCCTTGAAAATCTCCGTTGCATCGGCACCATCAGGCACCTCCAAAATCGAGCTCCATTGCGATTCGCCAATCAAATGTGCCGTAGCAGAGATTGCAAAACGGCGGTGCGTATAGCGAATACCCAACTCTGCATCATAAGCAGGGCGAGCAACCTCAACATCGCCAAACGATGTATATACCCGTCCGCTTGCCTTTGCCTCAAAATAGAGCGAAGCCAACGGTTTATACTCGAATGCGGCATTGATGGACCACTCGTTCAGACGACCATTCGTAACACCATAGAACGCCCGATTGACCAAGAACCAATAGAGAGCATCCTTTGCGAACGAGGTGTTAGCGTAGAGACGATAAGCAAACTTCGAATTTTTGGAGTGACCCGTAAAGCCAAATCGAACGCTATACTTGCGGCTATTCTCCAACGGACGTTGCAAATCGACGGTAGCCATCGACGGATAACCCAAAACGGCAACATAAGGATTGCGTTGCTGCAAAAGTTGGTAAGAGTTATTCTCCAACTCGCTGACCATCTCCATATAAGGAACAAATCGACCATTGTCACGAACATTCAAACCAACATAGAGATATGGCAATACTCTGTGACGAGTTGGCAGTGCTTCGCTCTTCTGTGCATCGTACACATATCGGGCACCGATTTTGAATTGGAGTCTCTTCTTCGATTTATAGCCGAGCATAAGTTGAGCCGACAGTTGCGTATTGCTGTACGCATCCAACGATTTCAACCCATAGTAGCCCTCATAGCCTACCGCAGCCTCAAAAGAGCCTCGACCACCAAGTCGGCGTGCTATGCGAATACCGGCATTGGCACTCAACTGCTGAAATTTATTGTCGTAAGTCGGCTGCAATGGGTCGGCAAAATATTGCTGTTGCGATTTATCGTTATAGAAATCCATACCCGCATATATGCTGAAATTCAGACGCGACATATCCGAAAATGTATCGCCGAAGTTGAGTTTCAGGTTGATATTCTCGAAGTTTATCTCCGTCGGGTCTTTTTCATCGACTGCGTTGTAGGGATAACGCGAATATACATCCGACTCATAGTAGATATCGCCGGCGAAAGTGTATCGACCCAGATATTTACCGCCCGTAACACCAACCCGGTTGGTCATCTGGTCTGCCTTATTGTTATAGACCTGATTGACTGTCGGGTCGGTAACTTTTATCTTTCCGAAACGACCTCGATGGTGAACATAAGCACAAAAATATCCCACATCGGCACGTTCGGTCGAAGCATAAGCATCGACTTCGCTCTGCAACGGATAGCCTATTGCCGCCTTGACATAGAAGGGATATTTGGGCGAGTACTCCCAATAGGTAACACTTGCCGGACGGAATTGGCTTATGGTCAATGCCGATGCGAACGCTTGTGGTGTAATCGTATAGTCGATTTCGGGGCGGAGTGCTATGGTATCGACCATATTAGGCTCGACGAGCATCTTTCTGACACTTTGCAGACGTGGTGCATAGGTTTTGGTCACTTCGACCTCCTTCTCGACCTGTGCCGACAACGTTCCGACGGTCAGTACCGCCATAAACAATATAGAGAGTTTTCGTTTCATAACAAATCCGTTAGTTGAGTTTCGACACACGCTCTTTTGCCTCATCGACAACACCATCGTCGGCAGGTGTGTAACCATCTATAATACTTTGATATGTTGCTCGTGCCTGGAATGCATCGCCTGCTGCAACATAGATATCTCCCAAAATTATGAACGCACGACCAAGCCAATACGAATGTACGGTCTTGCTCTCCGCCAATTCGTAAACAAGTGTTTCGGCTCGTTTATGGTCGCCCTTATCGTATGTAGCCTTGATGATTTCGTATGCCGATTGGGCACCAATAGCATCACTCTTATCGGCCGACAAGGCAATAAACATCTCCTCTGCCTCGCGTTTTGCTGCTTCGCTACCATTCTCGTTAAGTACCGAAGCCTTTGCAAAACGTGCTTGTCGCAACGATTTGGCAGAGGTGCACTGCAACGTATCGACATCGGCTGCCATAGCCATAATCGATGCCGCATCACCACCCGCAACGGTCGATTCGATGTATGCCGCAACGGCTCGCTCGCGTTGAATATCATCCTCCGCTACCTCATACAGACGACGATTGGCCTCCGAAGCTTCGCTGTAACGCTCTGCCGCAAAAGTCACCTCCGCCAAACGCTCCAAAACCGAGAGCGTGTAACGGTTTTTCGGACGATTGCCGAGTTGTTTCATTCGCTCGACTGCCAAGTTCAACGAATCGCATTTCAGATAGCTGTCGCTCAACTGGAAAAGTGCATCGTCGATATAATAGCCCTTCGGATAGTTCTCGATATAACGTTCAAAGTGTTTTGCTGCGGCGGTATGTTTACCGTTCAAATATAGTTTCTCGGCTGCACGGAACGACAACGAGTCACGTGTCATACTGCTCAAATCGCACTCTACGCCCGTACGCTCCGCATAGGCAAAGTAGCCATTCACATCGCCTCGCGACACATATATCTCACGAACAGAGTGGAGTGCATCTTTTGCCGCTTTGGATT
>JAFVXS010000179.1 GCA_017501025.1 Alistipes sp. | reverse complement strand
TTATTCCAAGTTTCGACTTTATCTGGAAGAAGAATCGTCGGGCTGTTATGGCATCGTTCGGCATCGGAGGTGGCGGTGGTTCGGCAAAATATGACAATGGTCTTGCATCGTTCGAGTCTTTGATTTCGCAGATTCCGTTCGGTGTAGGTATGCAGTTGGCAGGCCAGCCTTTCCCATACTCGTTGGATATGAATATCAAAGGTAACTCGATTACATATCAGGGTCAGGTAGGTGTATCGTTCCGCATCACAAAGTGGTTGGCAGTAGCTGCACAAGCTCGTATCAACTATGCAACAAAGAGCTACTCGGGCTATTTGAAGAATATCCAAATGGCAGACCCACTTACGCCCGGCACGATGGGTAGTGCCGCTGATATACTCGGAATTCTTGCACAGCAGGCACAACAGCAGGCCGCAGCTGCAACTAATCCAGCAGAGCAACAAGCTCTTATTGCAAAAGCAACACAACTCGGAACATACGCTGTAATGGCCGGCGACCACACTCTCGATGTAGAGCAGTCTGGCGTATCAATCTCGCCGATTATCGCAATTATGTTCAACTACAAGGGTTGGGCTTTAACGGGTAAATACGAGTTCCGTCAGGCAATAACTCTCACCAATAAAGTTGCAGAGATAACTGCAAAAGACCCTGTTCTCGGCACAATGTTCCCAGATGGCGGTAAGGTTAAAGCCGATATGCCTGCTCTGTTGAGCATTGCAGCAAGCAAGACTATCCGCGACAAGGTTACCATCACCGCAGAGTGGCACCACTACTTCGACCGCGATGCTTACAACTCGTTCACAACTGCTATTTTGGGCAACACCAACGAGTATCTCTTGGGTGTTGAGTACAAAATCAACGATAAATGGTTGGTAAGTGCCGGCTATCAGTTTAGCGACTTCAATATCGACCCTGCACAATACTCTGACCTCGACTTCACTTGCGATGCTCACACCATCGGTTTGGGTTTTGCTTACAATTTCAGCAAGCACATCCGCCTCAATGCCGGTGTTATGAAGCCATTCTACAAGGAGGTTGAGAAGGAGTCGGTAGTCAATCTCACAGGCACAGGCATCTCACTTGATGTAAAGGACGTATTCAAATTCTCACGCTGGTCGTGGGGAGTTGGTGTGGACTTCCACTTCTAATCAAGCAGAGAGTTTTTAATAATGTGTGTGTCACCGAGGTGGGTTCCCTGCCTCGGTGCTTTTTTTGAGGGGGGGGGTAACTACGCCGCAATAGGACTAATAGGACAGCTAGGACTATTAGGACAGGCGACCACGAAAAAAATAAGGTCAAGTAAAGTCGGGTAAGGTCAGATAAGGTCGAGTAAGGTCGGCTGCCGACAACAACCGACAACAAAAAAAACAGCCGCATAGCGGCTGTCCTAAAAGTCTTATAAGTCCTAGATGTCCTAGTCTTTGAGGACGAGCGTAACGCAGAAATCGCCTTGTTAGGCAACTTCTAATTAGATATCCATCAACGTTATAACCGGCGCAATCTTTTCAAGACGCTCACGACCACCAATTTCGGGAATGCCTACCAAGAATACGAACTCTTTGATACGCACCTTATATGGTTTGCCCGCCTTGTAGATTGTCAGACTCTGCAACGAACGAGCCACACCCTCGGCAGTTCCGCCTGTTGCCAACACGTCGTCCAACACGGTAATCTCAAACGTATCGCCCGTAGGAACACCCGCAGCGATATCGCTCAAACGGTAATAGAGTTTATCGAAGCCATACTCCTTCTCGATACAAACCTCTATCAAATCGCCATCGTTGAATGGCAACTTACCACTCTTTCGCAACGGTATAACATTCTCGACCGAGCTACCATCCTTCATCAGCAGTGGCGAAGCAAAGAGAAATGCACGAGCCTCCGGTGCTGCAACATTCGGAGCTGTTGTAAACTTGTTCAGTGCATCGACAATCTTCGAAAAAGCCTCTCGCGACTGCAAGAAAGGTATTATATCTATAAAATTGACACCCTCTTTCGGGAAATTCTTATAAAATTTAAGTACTTCAAGCATAGCACACTAAAAATATTTGACTGACAAAGGTAGTAAAAATTTATCTCTATTCACAAATCTCTATCCAAAATAGCCAAAATTAGTTATCTATCCGACGAAATCACGCTACTCCGACCTCTCGGCTGCTACAAAGTCTGCAACTCGTCGTACAGCATCCTGACCGCATAGGCAGAGGCTCGTTCCACAATCTGCCCCCTATCCGTTCCGCAATCACGACATACGGCAAATGTTTTCGAAGGCGTGGCAATAGCAATCCACACCGTTCCGACAGGTTTTTGCGGTGTACCACCCGTAGGGCCGGCGATACCCGTTGTTGCAATGGCATAGTCGCTATGCGTGATACGTCGTACACCCTCAACCATCTCTAATGCAGTCTGTTCCGACACCGCACCATAACGCTCGATAGTTGCTGCATTGACACCCAAAACATCAACTTTTGCCTCATTGCTGTACGTTACGGCACCCAACAGAAAGTATGCCGACGCTCCGCTTTGTGCAGTAAACATCTCGGCAATACGTCCGCCCGTACAACTCTCGGCAACAGCCAAAGTACGATGTTCGGCTGTAAGTTTTGCGTGTATCAACTCCTGAACAGATACCGACTCAAAACCTATAATATTTCGAGGTATGATATCGTAGAGTTTGGCAAACTCCTCGTCGATAAGTTTTGTAGCCTGCTCGCCATCGACATCGTATGCCGACAATCGCAGACGCACCACATTCGGAGCAGGCAGATATGCGAGGTGTAACTCCGCAGGCAGAGCCTCCTCCCACGCCGCAATACGCTCCGCCAATATCGACTCGGCAATGCCATTGGTTATCATCGTGCGATGCACAATCTGTCGCAACGCAAAACGCTCACGCAGACGAGGTACAACACTATCCTCCATCAGGTGCTGCATCTCAAACGGAACACCCGCCATCGATACCACAACTTTACCCTCCGTCTCAAACCACATTCCGGGGGCGGTTCCGTGGGCGTTATGCAACACCGTACAGCACTCCGGCACCAACGCTTGCGAACGATTCAGCTCGTTGAAGGCGATTCCGCGACGCTCCAACATTGTACGAACGTGATTCTCGACCGCATCGTCACGACGTAACGGCGAGTTGAAATAGCGTGCCAACGTATGCTTTGTGATATCATCCTTCGTAGGACCCAAACCACCCGTAATCAGCACAACATCGCTCTGCGACAGGGCTCGTTGCAAGGTCGAGACAATAGCCTCGGCATCATCGCCTATCGAGGTACGCTCGACAACCATAATACCGAGTTGATTGAGTTGTTGCGAGATGTAGCGAGAGTTGGTGTCGAGAATCTGTCCTATCAGAATCTCGTCGCCAATAGTGATTATCGTAGCCTTCATACTATTTCGATTTTTCCGCCTTTTCAATCAAATGGCGACATATCTGCGAAGGGAAGTTTGCTCCATTATAGACATAGCCCGTATAGACCTGCACAAGCGTTGCACCGGCCTCCAACATTGCCTCCACATCCTCGGGAGTCATCAAACCTCCAACACCTATAATCGGGTAGGTACCATTCGAACGGTCATAGATGCGACGCACGACCTCTATCGAACGTTTGGTCAGCGGCAATCCACTTACAGCACCGCTACCGACATTTTTCAGAGTCGAAGCGGATGATTTGAGATTGTTGTGCGATACGGTAGCATTTGTCGCCACAATACCGTCGAGAGGTGTCTCGACCATAATATCGGTCATCAAATCGACAGATTCGTTCGATAAATCGGGTGAAATTTTGAGCAATATAGGGCGATACTGATTCTGTCCGCGGCGGAAGTCGAACAACGGCTCCAAAATCGAGATTATGCTCTCACGTGTATGCGGAACATACTGTTTGAAGGTGGTGTTGTAGCTGACATTAACCGTGAAGTAATCGACATACTGGTAGAGGTTGCGGAACACGCGCAGATAGTCCTGCGGAGCCTCCTCGGACTGTGTAATGGAGTTTTTGCCTATGTTACAGCCTATAATCAGCCCCTCGTGAGAACGTCGTACATTGGCAACAACCCGCTCAAAGCCCTTGCTTGGCAGTCCTATGCGGTTTATAATAGCCTTATCCTTATCCAAACGCCAAACTCGCGGTTTGGGATTGCCCGATTGAGGCATAGGCGTTACGGTTCCTATCTCCACAAATCCAAAACCGAGGGCATTCATCTCGCGAAAGACCTCGCCATTACGATCAAAACCCGCAGCCAAACCGACAGGATTGCGAAATTTCAAACCGAAAACTTCGCGTTCGAGCAACGGACTCTCTACGGAGTAGAGCTTACGCATAAGAAACTTCGAGCCCGGAATTGCACCTATCAAACGTAACAGTTTCAAGGTCCAATCGTGGGCACGTTCTGCACCTATAATCGGTGTAAAAAACCTAATCAGTCCAAACATATATCGCCTATTGCAACACGCAAAGATAGTAAAACTTTCTAAAAGTACTCCACTCGATAAGCGTAATTGTTTCGCAACTCCTCGAAACTATCGGGATTACTCCTCAACTGACGGCTCTCGGCAACGATATCGAAGTGGTCGCCAATGGTCGATTTCATCTCCTCCCACCCAATATCGCAAGGTTTACTTTTGGCAACTCCCGACGGATACCAATCGCTCAACGGCAGTGAAAAATGGTCGGCAATCTGTCGCACAGCCATAGCCGAAGCCATCGCCTTACCCTGCAACGAATATCCCGCAATATGAGGCGTACACAACACTGCCCTTCGCAACAACTCCCTATCGAGTTGCGGCTCGCCCTCCCAGACATCCAACGCAAACTCTATGTCGCTCCGCGAATGTAGTGCATCGGCTGCCACAACCTCACCACGTGACGAGTTGAGCAGCACCGCCCCACTATGCAGTCGTGCAATCATCGCCCTATCGACCAAATGGTAGGTAGTTGCATCCAGCGGAACGTGCATCGTAACGATATCTGCCTGTTCGAAAACCTCCTCAATACTATGCGAAGGAAAGCCCTCATTCACACGTCGAGGCTCATCGCAAAGTATCGTTCTAAAACCCCAACGACGTGCATACTCCTCGACAAGCGAGCCTACGTGACCTACGCCGACAATACCCAATAGTCGCTCTTCGGGCGAGAAACCATCACGCTGCGAAAGGTGTGCCAACACGGCTGACACCCACTGCAAAACGCCACGAGCATTACACCCCGCAGCCGTTGCCGTACGAATAGAGTGATTGCGGCAGTAGGCGTGGTCGATATGGTCGCTGCCTATCGTCGCCGTAGCAATCATCTGCACCGAACTGCCCTGCAACAACTCGGCATTGCACTTGGTACGGGTACGCACTATCAAAGCGTCGGCATCGCGACACTCTTTGGCTGTAATTGCCGACCCTGCAACATACTGCACCTCGGCATACGGCTCCAATACGCCACGCAAAAACGGAATGGCACTATCTACAATAATCTTCATAAAGCAACGTTAATGTATCGTTGGCATAAAAATCACACAAATATATATAATTAGAGGCAAAATAAGATTACCTTTGTAATTATTTTGTTAATTTTGCAGAGTTAAACCCTAACTTTTGAGGTTGAAATATGGATATTAACAACATCTTGCGTTTTGGAATGTCGATTTTCGACGGCAATGGCGACTTTACGACAGGTTGCTACTTCCGCGAAACAAAAACCACCGACGAAGCACCGCTGGTACTCGTCTCGGCACCTTGGGCTGTAACCTCTGCCGGAGGACACGGAAGCGTATATGCTCCCGATGCAATCATCGACTCTTCAAACAGAGTGGGTCTCTACGATGCCGTTGCCGAAATCTCCATCGAAGGCGAAGTGGCTACTGCACCAATCAACTACGATTTACAGGAGCTATCGCAACAATTGGGCAATGATGCTGCCAAAATTTTGACACACGTCGAGGATGGCGGCTCACTGTCGAGCGACTACTTTGTCGATAAAATCCGTCGTGTAAACAACGGCTTTTTGGAGATGCACGCCGCTATCGAAGAGCAGGTCAGCCGCTATATCGAGCAGGGCAAAATCGTCGGCACAATAGGCGGTGACCACTCCACATCGTTCGGTGCAATTCGTGCCGCAGCCCGACACTACAAAGATTTGGGCATACTCTTTGTCGATGCACATTGTGACCTGCGTCAAAAGGGTTCGATTTTCGACTATTCGCACCACTCGGTAGCTCGCAATATCATCGAGGAGATTCCGCAAGTATCCCGACTCGTCGAGGTTGGCGTTCGCGACATATCGGCAAACGATATCAAATATATCGCCGAGTGCGACCGTATCAAACTCTTCTGTGCCGACACAATGGCCGCAGAGCGATTTGCAGGTCGCAGTTGGAGCGATGTTTGCGACGAGGTAGTCGAGCAACTCCCCGAATTGGTCTATATATCGTTCGATATCGACGCACTCTCGCCGGAGTGTTGTCCACACACAAAACAACCCGTTGCAGGCGGTTTGAACTTCGATATGGCAGTATGCCTTATCAACCGTGTAACCCAATCGGGCAGACGCATCGTAGGTTTTGACCTTACGGAGATTGTTCCCGTATCGGAGTCGAATGTCGATGCAAACGTGGGTGCAAGATTGCTCACAAAACTATGTGCTACATCGCTCAAAAGCAACAAAATAAAGGAGTAGAAGATGAGATTAAAAAATACGATTACAGTACTATTGCTCGCAATAGTGATATTGATGCCATCGTGCCATAAATCGTCGAAACGTATGGCGACCGACCAAGACTCGCTCGCCTATGTGGTGGGTTTGAACGTCGGAAAAGCGTTGATAAAGATGGATTCGACACTCAATGCCGAGGTTGTATGTATGGCTATTCGCGACGTATTTAACGGCAAAGAGAAGATGACTATCGACGAGGCTCGCGACTACTTCCTTGCCCAAAAAACATACTTCGTTCACGAAAAAGCACAACAATATCAGGAGCGGTTTTTGGAGGATTTGAGCAAAAGCGACCGTTCGTATGTACGTCTTAAAAATGGCGTAACATACAAAATCGTCAAATTGGGCGACCAGAGTATCCAATCGCTTGTTTCGCGTGATACGCTCCGTATGGCACTGACCGTAAGGGATGAGCGAGGCGAAGTTCTGCACCCTGTCGATACGGTTTACAAGGCATATCGCGATATCATTTCGGGTCTTCAAGATGTTGTCCGCATTGCGGGCAAGGG
>JAFVXS010000178.1 GCA_017501025.1 Alistipes sp. | reverse complement strand
GAGGAGTAACAACGATACAGATGCCATCCATCAACATCGTTGGCAATTGATATGTAATAGATTTGCCTCCACCCGTAGGCATAAGAGCGAGAGTGTCGCGACCTTCGATTACCGATTCGATAATCTGCTGCTGCATAGGGCGGAATTTATCGTAGTCCCAATACTGCTTCAATGCCGACAACAACTGCTCTTCGTACATATTTCAAATTTGGTAGATTATCGACCCAAGGCTTTCAATAGTGTCGATTTAATGCGTCCAACAGCACCGAGATTGACACTAAATGTCCGCAAGCCATAACCGAACAACTCCATAGTGACCGACTTGTCGGATGCCAATTCTCCGCATATCGAGCAATCTATTCCACACATCCGAGCCGTGCGTATCACATACTCTATTGCCCTCATGACCGCTATATTCTTGGAGTCGTAGAGCGACGCCACTTTCGGATTGGTGCGGTCTGCTGCCATCACATACTGGGTTAAATCATTGGAGCCGATGCTGAAAAAGTCACACTCTGCGGCAAGTTCACGAGCAATCATCACTGCGGCAGGAGTCTCAATCATAACACCCACCTTCAAGGATTTATCAAACTCTGCCCCCTCATCCGACAACTCTTTACGACATCTGTCAAGTAACATTTTTGCCTGTCGGAGCTCCTCGATTGTTGTTATCATCGGAAACATTATGCGGATATTTCCCTCCGTACTCGCTCGCAATATCGCTCTCATCTGACGGCAAAACATCTGCTCCTCGTCGAGCGATATACGAATGGCACGATAGCCCAGAAACGGATTATCCTCCCTCGGAATATCGATATATGGCAACGATTTATCGCCACCGACATCAAGCGTACGAATAGTCAGCGGACGGCCATCACAAGCCTTTGCCGCCGCCAAATACGCCTCATATTGCTGCTCTTCGGTTGGTTGCACATCGCTCCCTGCAAACAGAAATTCACTTCGCAACAACCCGATACCGTCAGCACCCAATGCAATAGCCAGCTCCACATCGGCAGCACTTCCTGCATTTGCATACACCGAAACCTTTTCGCCATCAGGCGTAACAATGGCAAAGTGGGCAGTTTGATTATCTTTATTTGCCATCTCGTGAAACGTCTTCATCTTCGCCCGATACATCGCCATCTGCTGTTGTGTCGGATTTAGAAACACGCTGCTCAATTCGCCATCGACAATCAACATATCGCCCGTCTGCACTTCATCAACCCCCTCGACTCCGACAACCGCCACGACATTGGCATTGCGAGCAACAATACAAATGTGGCTTGTTGCACTACCACGTCTAGTAATAAAGCCCGCTATCTTCGAGAAATCGACCATTGCCATATCGGACGGGAAGAGCTCATCCGCCACGAGAATATCGCCCTCTTTTACATCCAAAAAAGGATTTTGATGTATGCCCGAAATATTCTCTTCGATACGTCGAAATATATCCCGCACATCGGCACTACGTTCTCGCAAATACTCATCATCGATAGCCTCAAACATCGCCACATAGTCATTGCAGGCTGCCCTACAAGCATCCAATGCACTACTGCCGTTGGCGATATAGTTCATTACACTTTCGGAGAGTG
>JAFVXS010000177.1 GCA_017501025.1 Alistipes sp. | reverse complement strand
CACGCGTTTGTTGCCTTCAACCACATAGTCGCTAAATGGTGCGAAGTACGAAACGATACATTTTGCTGACGATAGCCACTCTTTCGGGGTGCGGAAAAGCTCTCCGACAGCCTCTTTATTCTTCATCTTCTCCCATAGAGGGTCGTCGGCACTACCGATTTTGACAATCGGAGCATCGTAAAGACGCTTGCCTACATCGTCGGGCTGCAAAGCCATCGCCTCTGTGACATAGTTCATTGGTGATGCGGCAAAATACTCGGCAAGAGCAGCCTCAATATCACTCAAACGAATCATATCCTACTTTTTTCCACTCTTGCCACCCGACAGAGCATCACGCATCTGTGTATCGGCAATAATATTCTTCATTTTGTAGTAGTCCATAATTCCGAGATTGCCATTTCGGAACGCCTCTGCCATAGCCATCGGAACTTCTGCCTCGGCAAGGATGACCTTTGCACGAGCCTCCTCGGCTTTGGCACGCATCTCCTGTTCGAGTGCTACTGCCATTGCACGACGCTCCTCCGCCTTGGCTTGTGCGATATTTTTGTCGGCTTCCGCCTGATCCATTTGCAGTTGAGCACCGATATTTTTACCTACGTCGATATCGGCGATATCAATCGACAAGATTTCGAACGCCGTACCTGCATCAAGACCCTTTTCGAGAACTACACGTGAGATTGAGTCGGGATTTTCCAACACAACTTTATGAGTAACAGCCGAACCGATTGACGATACGATACCCTCGCCGACACGAGCCAATACGGTCTCCTCGCCAGCTCCTCCGACCAACTGCTTGATATTTGCACGTACCGTAACGCGAGCTTTGGCTATCAACTGAATACCATCCTTTGCTACGGCAGCAACGGGTGGGGTATTGATAACCTTCGGATTAACCGACATCTGCACAGCCTCGAATACATCACGACCAGCAAGGTCGATAGCGGTTGCCATCTTAAAATCGAGCATAATACTCGCTTTTTGAGCTGAAACAAGTGCGTGAACAACGCTGCGAACGTTGCCACCTGCAAGGAAGTGTGCCTCCAACTCGTTGGAGCTCAATTTCAGACCAGCCTTTGTACTCTCAATCATCGACGATACAATGATTGATGGTGGTACCTTACGCCAACGCATAAGCACCAACTGCAAAAGCGAAATATGTACGCCCGACACAAGTGCCGAAAACCACAGTCCAACAGGGATAAAGTAGAAAATCAATGAGATTGCGGCAAGTCCCAACACTACCACAAGTGCGATAATACCAATAAATTCAGTTTCCATAGTACTATTTTTTAAGGTTATAATCGTCTATTTTAATTGTTGTTCCAATTTGTGGAGCATCTCCTTATCGACGTGTCCTTCGGCACGCATACTCTCGATGCAGGTTGCAAGTGCTTGCTCATACAAATCGATGTGCTGCATAATATCTGCTGGCGATTCGTTGATGAAGTTTGGAGCCTGCGATACGTTGAGATATGCGTCAGGTAACATTGCGTAGGCATCGTATCCCGTGTTGTAACTCATCTTAAACTCCGGTGTGAGGTGTACGCAACGGTTAAATATGCCCTGCTTGCCGTAAAGACGTGGCTGTTGCGACAAATCTTCTGCACTATACTCCAAACGAATAACGCACTCTTTGTCGGTATCGACCATTTCTGTATAGATTACGGGCGATAGCGTATAGGCATCAGATACCCACTCTCCCTTTGTCGCATAACGTGCATAGGCAATCTCCTTGTCGTTGATTGTAACACGCTGCGGTG
>JAFVXS010000176.1 GCA_017501025.1 Alistipes sp. | reverse complement strand
ACCTTCACGACCCATATCGATAACGTGGTCGGCAACCTTGATTACATCCAGATTATGCTCGATGATTATTACGGTATTACCCCTATCAACGAGTTTTGCCATTACGCCCATCAGTTGTCTGATATCGTCGAAATGGAGACCTGTGGTAGGCTCGTCAAAGACGTAGAGCGTATGCCCGCTATCACGTTTTGATAGCTCGGCAGACAACTTGATACGCTGACTTTCGCCTCCCGAAAGGGTAGTGCAAGGCTGTCCGAGTGTGAGATATCCCAAACCGACCTCCTGAATTGCTTTAAGTTTTGCGTGAATGTGTGGTATTGCCTCGAAAAATTCAACAGCAATGTTGATAGTCATATTCAGCACATCGTTGATATTCTTGCCCTTGTAACGCACCTCCAAAGTCTCGCGGTTGTAACGATTGCCACCACACGCTTTGCACTTGACATATACATCGGGTAGGAAGTTCATCTCGATACTCTGTACACCTGCACCGCGGCACTCTTCGCAACGACCGCCTTTGACATTGAATGAGAAACGTCCCGCTTTGTAGCCGCGAATTTGTGCATCGGGGGTCATCTCGAACAATTTGCGGATATCTCCGAATACGTTTGAGTAGGTTGCAGGGTTGCTGCGTGGCGAACGTCCGATAGGCGACTGATCGACCACAATCAACTTGTCGATATGCTCAATGCCCTCAATACTCTCATATTTGAGTGGCTGTTTGAGCGAGCGATAGAGCTTTTGAGAGAGTATCGGCACAAGGGTTTCGTTTATCAGTGTCGATTTTCCCGAGCCACTTACACCTGTTACGCATATAAGTTTTCCAAGCGGAAACGCTACATCAACTCCTTTGAGATTGTTTCCGCACGCTCCACGCAGAGTCAAAACTTCGCCACTGCCTGCTCGCAATGTTGCAGGGATTTCAATCTGCTGTCGCCCCGATAGATACTCCGCCGTAAGACTTGACGATGCGAGTATATCCTCGAATGTTCCACAAACCGTGATATGACCACCTCGTCGTCCAGCTTTTGGGCCAATATCGATAATGTAGTCGGCTGCCCGCATCATATCCTCGTCGTGCTCAACAACTATCACCGAGTTGCCCGCATCACGCAGATTTTTCAGAGTGTTGATTAGTCGGGCATTGTCGCGTTGGTGCAGTCCTATGCTCGGCTCGGCGAGAATGTAGAGCACATTTACCAACTTTGAGCCTATTTGGGTTGCAAGACGAATACGCTGACTCTCGCCACCCGACAGAGTGCGGGAACTGCGACTCAAAGAGAGGTATCCCAAACCTACATCGACCAAGAAACGAAGTCGCTCTCTAATCTCTTTTATGATTTCGTGGGCAATCTTCACCTCACGTTCGTTCATCTGCTCCTCGATATGCTGAAACCAATCGAAGAGGCGTTGTATCGACATTTGACACAACTCTGCAATATTGTATTCGCCTATGCGGAAGTGAAGAGCCTCATCTTTAAGGCGTGTGCCGTGACAATGCGAGCAGGTACGATATGTTACGAACTGCTCCGACCAACGTGGCTGTTTGTTGGTCGCATCGCTATCCTCGTTTGTCTTGTTTATATACTCGCCGATGCCCTCCCATAGACGCATCTGAATACCGCTTTGGTAGGAGAAGTCGGCAAGATTTACAGTGATGGGTACAGCATCGCCATATAGTATCGCGTTTAGAGCCTCTTTCGATATCGACTCTATCGGGTCGTCTATACTGAAACCGTATCGTTTGCCCAAAGCCGTTAAAATCGTAAAGAGCAGGTTTTCGCGGCCCTTGCCAAGCGGTAGTATCGCACCATCACGCAGCGAAAGAGTCGGGTCGGGTATTATTTTGTCGATGTCGAACACGCTCTCCACTCCCAAACCATTGCAGGCAGGGCAGGCTCCTTTCGGGGAGTTGAACGAAAAGGTGTATGGCTCCGGCTCTTCGAATGATATGCCGCTGGTCGGACACATCAGATGTCGGGAGTAGTATCGCAGTTGTTCGCTGCCATAATCATAGACCGCCATCGTGCCTTTGCCCTGCTGCATCGCATCGCTAATCGAACGCATAAGACGCTCGCGTTGCGACTCTTCAACGACCATACGGTCTATAACCAACTCGATAGAGTGTGTTTTGTAGCGGTCGAGACGCTCTCCACTCTGAAATTCGCGTATCTCGCCATCGATACGGGCGTGAATATAGCCACGCTTCGATAGCGACTCAAACAGGTCGCGATAGTGACCTTTACGCTCTTTGACAATTGGAGCCAACAGAGCAGTGCGAGCCCCATCGTGTTCGTGCAGAATCAGGTCGCAAATCTGTGCATCGGTATAGTGACTCATCTCTTCGCCCGTGACGGGAGAGTATGCACGCGACGCACGAGCATAGAGCAATCGCAGGAAGTCGTTGATTTCGGTTACGGTACCGACTGTCGAACGCGGGTTTTTGTTTGTCGTTTTTTGTTCGATTGCGACTACCGGACTCAATCCCGTTATGCGGTCCACATCGGGTCGCTCCATATTGCCGATAAACTGACGTGCATAGGTCGATAGAGTCTCCATATAGCGACGTTGTCCCTCGGCATAAATCGTATCGAATGCCAACGACGACTTTCCGCTACCGGATAAGCCTGTAATTACAACCAACGCCTGACGTGGAATCTCTACATCCACGTTTTTCAGATTATGCACCCTCGCACCCTCGATAACTATCTTGTCGTTCATACAATCTCCTTTGAGTTAGGGTGCTACTCCTCTATGCCGAGCAGTGTGTAGAATATATCGTGCAGCGAAATCAACCCCAACAAATCGGCAAAACATATCAAAACAAT
The DNA here is from genome assembly GCA_017501025.1 of Alistipes sp. GTDB lineage: Bacteria > Bacteroidota > Bacteroidia > Bacteroidales > Rikenellaceae > Alistipes. The sequence continues at coordinate 799 of JAFVXS010000176.1, read as the reverse complement.
AACCGCTGTGAAACACTTGATGAAGCCCTTGCCCCAACCGATAGCGTAGTGCGATGCAAAGAATGAACCGATAATGTTTCCTATGCCGTGAATTATGCCGAACGAGTACTCGACTTGATCGTTGAGGATAAATATCAATAACGAAAATGGTGTTGCGACAAATATCACAAAGCCTTTGATTGCGTTGGCTGTCACGATATCCATCTTCATTGACCACAATGTGATGGCCAAAATCATATAACCGATACCGATGTAGATATATCCGCCATAAAATCCGATAGCCAAGAATAGCAGATAGTGGTGAGGCTTAATCTTCAATTTATGCCCATCTTTTATCGTGCGATGGTTGTCGAATAAGATGTAGAGCAGTATCAGCACCAGCACCACGCCAAAGCATATTTTGAAGATTTTTTCATCGATTGTTGTCGCTACCATTGAGCCTATGATATTGCCGACGATTACGGGTATGGATAGCAACGCACCGTCACGCAGATTGAGCAATCCTTTTTTGAGGAATGTGAGCGTGGCGGTCAGATTTTGCATCAGTACGACTACGCGGTTTGTTCCATTGGCAACGTGAATATCCAAGCCCAAAGCTGCGAGCATAGTCATCGTGATAATGGAACCTCCGCCGGCAAGTGTGTTGATAATGCCGACGATGATACCCGAAGCAATCAACAGTGCAACCACTTTGATATCGAGCGTAAACCAATCGAATAAGCAAAAATCCATATTGTTATATACCATATTTCGAATCCCAAATATATAAATATTTGTGCTATTTTGCAATAGTTTCGGT
>JAFVXS010000175.1 GCA_017501025.1 Alistipes sp. | reverse complement strand
AGCACGCGGTTTCGAAAAACTTGTTTTGTTCGGACGGGTGGAGCGGTGAAAATTCATAAATAACTAGGTATGTTACATAATTATATTCTATCCCCAAAACAAGAGCACGGAGACTTTGATAAAATTGTAGATAGTTTGTGTTGATTGTCATAAAATTTTTATTATGTTTGTAGAGATTATGCGGTGATATGCTGTGAAAGGGGTTTTGTAGAGGCGGTTTAATCGCAATTTTATGAAATTATTAATGTTTTGGCAAAAAAATCTGCGAAAGCATATAGTCGCAACGGGCGAAATTATAGACAACAAAACAATTTCATTAAATAAATTTTTAACCAATAAAAATTCTATTATGAGAAAATTTACACTTTTCCTAATTCTGTTATTGGGTATCGGCTTTATCGCTTGTGAAAACAGCGATACCGAATTGGTCGATCCGACCTACCCATCTCCTATGGCTGTTGTCGTGGACGACGAGGCAAGTGGGGCAAACAGTATTGCACTTCTTTTCGATGGTCGTGCAGCCATCAAAGCAGGTGCAGTAAGTTTTACATCGACTCTTACACCCGAGGTGGGCGATCCTATCTCGATTACCAAAGAGTCTGCTGATGCGGATGCTTGCAAGCACGTATTTGTAAATCTTCCTGTCGGAGTTTACACGGCATCGGTGGTTGCTGCCTATTCCGATGGGACAGTGACAGAGGCTGTGTATGCAAAAGACTCCAATGGTGCGGTTGTAAAACTTGCAATCGAGGGAGCTTCGGTGGCTGTTAAGTTTGCCTATGCAACAACTTCGTCGCTTGCTTTCACTTGGAGCGTAAGTGGTTTCGATGATCCTGCCAAGGATTGTGCAACGGCTTATAGCTTCGGTATTTATAAAGATGAGGCTTGTCAGGAGCTTGTTGTTTCGTGGAGAACAGGTGCAGGCAGCTCGATTTGGGCTGATTTGGCTGACGGTTCGCCACAGTTCGAGTTCTCGGGTTTGGATATCAACACTTCGTATTGGTTTGTTGTAACCGACCTCGATAACAATGCGACATCGACACCTGTTGAGGGCAAAACTTTGGAATTCAACGTTGTTGTACCTAACGCTGCCGAGATGGTTGAGCCGGAGGGTATCGCTCTTGCCGAGGATTTTAGCGAACTTGTTTGGGGCGGTAACTATCTGCGTGGCTCGGCTGCTTATTCGGCTGATGACCGTAACCTCGCAACAGCATTTGACAAGGCCGAGGGCGAAAATCCTATCGACGGTGGTGCTTGGAAGTGGTATTTGGTATCTCCTGGTACCGAGATTGGTCTCTTCAACACTATGAAACACGCGGTTGAGAACTCGCGTCTTGCACAGTGGGGACTCTGCAACGAGACTCCACAGGCTGGCTACTCGTACATTTGTGGTCGAATTGGTCACGTTAAATTGGGTGCAAGCAGTATGATTGGTGTTATGTGTACTCCTGAATTGGTAAACCTCAAATCGGTTGCTACCGTTGAGTTGCAGTTCGATCAGGCACTTTACGACTCTGACCCTACAACAGGTGCAGTTTATGTAATCAACAATTCGCAGCACGCAGGTAAGGATGGCGGATACGAGGTAACACCTTCGATTAACCAGCTTGTTCCGGCGGAAGAGTTTGTAATCAAGGCAGGTCGTTCGTACACAACCGAGAAGATTATCCTCAAAAACGTCGCTCCGGGTGCACGTATCGGTATCGGCCCTATCCGTAAGGATGGCACGGCTCCTGGTGCAGCACAGCACCGTATGTATTTGGACAACGTAATCGTTAAGGTCGTAGCATACGAGAAGTCGAAGATTGAGCTCGAAAAGCCTGTTATCACATTTGCCGAGGCAACTGCCGAGGAGATTGTTGTTAAGTGGAACAAAGTTCAGAAGGCAACAGGTTATGTGCTCGAATACAAGGAGAGCAGTGCTGCCGAATATACAGCTGTTGAGCTTGGCAATGTTTTGGAGCATACTCTCACTGGTTTGAATGGTGAGACTGCTTATCAGATTCGTATCAAGGCTATCGAGGCTGCTTCGGAGAGCGAGTCGGAGTATTCGGAAGTTACCGAGGTGACAACTCTCCAAAAAGCAGCTTTCCCAAAAGTTGCATCGACAGCTGACGAACTTATTGCAATTCTTAACGATGCCGAGGGTCTGCGTACAGCAACTGCAACCGATGAGATTCAAATTACAGCAAACCTCGACTTTGCAGGTAAGACTCTGCCGGAGGGCGTTGTATTCCCTGGTACTCTCAATGGTAACAACTGCATTATCAGCAACATCTCATCTTCTCACGCTCTCTTTGCTTCTATCGCGAGTGCCAAGGATTTGACCTTCGACGAGAGCTGTGTATTCGCATCGGATAAGGCTGGTATGCTCGCACCGTTGGCGGTTGAGGCAACCGGCACAATCTCGAATGTTGTGAATAAGGCTGCCGTATCGATGGTATTGGCTGCTGCGGGCGATGCTACATTTGTAGTTGCAGGTCTTGTTGCAGTTAATAGTGCGGCGTTGGAGAACTGTAAGAACTATGGTGCTGTAACCTACACAAATGCCAATGCTTCGTTTGGTGGTTTGATTGCAGGTTTGGCTGCTTACAGCGAAGGTGCTGTAACAAACTGCGAGAACCACGGTAAGGTGACAATGTCGGTTCCTTATCTCTCGGCATTCGGTGTGGTTAAGGGCTTCGAGAATGTTCCTGTTCACATTGGCGGTCTGGTGGCACACCTTGCTGCTAATGCACCTATCACAAATTCGACAAACAATGGCGATATCGACTACGATATGACAAACCTCGAACAGTTGCCAATCGATTGCCACAACAACCGTCCTCGTATGGGTGGTATCGTAGGTTTGGCATTCAGCGAGCTCACTTCGTGTACAAATAACGGTACAGTAGATGTCAGCGTAGTTACTGCCGACAGAACGAAATATTCAAGCTTCTGGTATCCTGTCAATATGGGAGGTGTATCCGGTGGTAGTGCAAGCGATGCTTCGGGTGCTTCGGGTGCAAATATTACCGACTGCGTAAATAATGGTACAGTTAAGTTTGT
>JAFVXS010000174.1 GCA_017501025.1 Alistipes sp. | reverse complement strand
CCTCAACCTGTGCCATAAACTTCTTGGTGTTGATCGACGAGAATGCGAGGAAGAGAATACGCTCGATAGCGATTGCCAAACCAAGCACGAGTGCGATAAGGATAGGAAGCATCCATCCCCAACCACCTTCGAGGAACTTCTGCATCAGAACGTGGTGCATAGTCTCACCCTCGATCTGAACTTCAGCATCGATAGCCGCCTCTTCAGCGACAGCCTCCTCGGCTACTGCCTCCTCTGCGGGAGCAGCTGCCTCTTCGGTTGCAGGAGCAGCAGCATCAGCGTTCTCCTGTGCAAAAACATTAGCAGAGCCAAAGGTCAACATGGCTACTGACAACATCAAAAATAATTTTTTCATAACAGTTTTAATAAGTTAATAATTTGAATTAGTTTATTGCATTAAAATTTTTTGTTAAAATTTCATTTTTTTATTTGTTCGTTCGCCTTTTTGCCCAATTTTGCCATTTGCGGAGCCTGACGAGCAATCCGATGCAAAAGGGCACCAAAGCGTAGTAAACATTTGTATATCATCGGTATAGACACTTTGTACCCCTGCAATTCAGGGGGTTAAATGCCAATATCAGTGCGAAATATAGGAATTTTTTTCGGTTTATGCAACGTCTTCGAGTGTAAATTCTCCTTTTATCGGTTGGTCGAGCATTGCCCGACACTCTTCGATCGGGTAATTTTTGCCCAACAAATACATCAATTTTGTGACTGCCGCTTCGGTTGTCATGTCATGTCCGCTCACCACACCTATGCTCTGCAATCCGACTCCGGTTTCGTACAGTGCCATCGATACCGAGCCACCGGCGCACTGCGTAATGTTGATTACGATTATACCTCGCTTGATTGCTTCGTCCAGCACGCGAATAAACCACTCGCTTGTCGGGGCATTGCCCGAGCCGAATGTTTCGAGTACGACACCACGCAATCCCTCGACCGAGAGTATTGCTCGCAGTATCGATTCGCTGATTCCCGGGAAGAGTTTTATTACCACCACACCCTCGCTTAACTTTGTTGCAATGCGCAGATTTTCAGTAGATTCGGAGGGTTGTGCTATGGCGGAGTAATTGTACGTGATGTTGACACCGACCTCGGCAAGCGGCGGGTAGTTGTAGGAGGCAAAGGCGCTCAACTCTTCGGCGCTCTGCTTGGTTGTGCGGTTGCCGCGGAAGAGTCGATTCTGAAAATAGAGAGCCACTTCGGGAACTATCGGTTTGCCATCGCGTTTTGCTCCCGCAATTTCGAGGGCTGTGATAAGATTTTCGCGACCGTCGGTCCGAAGGATGCCCATCGGAATCTGACTGCCGGTCAGAATTACGGGCTTTGCTAAATTTTCGAGCATGAAACTCAAAGCCGCCGCCGTGTATGACATTGTGTCTGTTCCATGCAGCACCACAAAACCATCGAATTGGGAGTAGTTGTCGCGGATTACCTCGGCGAGTTCCACCCAGCGAGCCGGCATTACATTCGAGGAGTCGATCGGGGTCATCGTCAGCACCTCGATATCGACTTCCAGTCGGCGCAGGGAGGGTATCTCTTCATACATAGCCGAGAAATCGAAAGGCACCAACGTCCCTCCGGTGTCGCGCCGCATACCGATAGTTCCACCGGTATATATCAGCAAAATTTTAGGTTTGTTCTCCATAATTTATCGCTTGTTTAGGAACATTCGTTCGGCATTGAGAGTCGTTTGTCGGGCCACCTCGACGACGTCAACCCCCTTGATTTCGGCTATCTTGTCGCAGATGTAAGGTATGTATGCCGATTCGTTGCGTTTTCCGCGGAACGGCACCGGAGTCAGGTATGGGCAATCTGTTTCGAGCAGCATCTCTTCGAGTGGAATTTCACTCACAACCTCTGCAAGCAGACTCTTCTTGAAGGTTACGACACCTCCTATTCCAAACATAAAATCTCCGCATTCGCGCAGCCGTTCATATGT
>JAFVXS010000173.1 GCA_017501025.1 Alistipes sp. | reverse complement strand
TCATTTTCATATTTTCAATACAATATATGTAAGTATAACCTCTACGTTCTGCGATGAATAATCACCGCTATAACCATACAAAGTTATAAACTTTTTTTAAGAAGAGTTCACTATTGCCACAAAATTTTTATACCTTTGTAAAAACCTATTCACCGAGGATATGAACATTACCCTACTGACAATAATAGTCTTTCTGGCATCATTGGCTGCTGTGGCCGCAATACATCCGCATCTGGTGCGATTTGCCAAGCTCAAAAACATAGTCGATAACCCGAATACACGCAAGTTACAGTTGCGACCCGTTCCCGTATTGGGCGGTATAGCCATACTATTCGGCATCGTTATCGGAGTGGCACTCACCGCATCGTTTACGAGTGACTGTGCCGAACTGCTCATCATCTTGGCAGCGATGATTATAATGACATATCTCGGTGCTTTGGACGATGTTTTGGACGTAAGGCCGACCGTTCGACTCGCCGTACAAATCGCCACAATACTGCTCTTGATTTATGGCGGAGGCATATCCGTAAGTTCATTTCACGGTTTATGGGGCATTGGGCAGCTCTCTCAATACGTAGCAATCCCGCTCACAATATTTGCAGCCGTAGGCATAATCAACGCACTGAATCTTATCGATGGTGCAGATGGTCTATTCTCGATATACTGCATCAGCGTATGTTCAATCTTTGCTGCAATATTTCTCTCGGCGGGCAACACTGCTCTATTTCTGCTCGCCATATCTGCCGTAGGCTCGTTGATTCCGTTTCTGCTGCACAACGCCTTCGGTCGCGAATCGAAGATGTTTGTCGGCGATGGCGGCTCGCTGCTTATGGGCATAATGATTGCCGCATTTGTAATGGAGATTATATCGAACAGCACCTATGCAGAGTTATGGCGTGGGGAGAATATCGGTGTTATTCCATTGGTATTGGCGTTGCTGTCGATACCCGTAGCCGATACTCTGCGAGTGATGACTATGCGTATCTGCCGCGGAATATCCCCATTCATAGGCGACAAAACCCATCTGCATCACCTATTTATCGGGCTGGGCATATCGCACATATCGACGGCAATTATCATAACGCTGCTCAATCTGATAGTCATCGGTGCAACATATCTTACGGCACGTTTAGGCTATGGCATTGACCTGCAACTCTACGTCGTAATCGCCGCTGCTGCACTGCTCGATTGGGGTGTATATGCACTTGTGGCACTCCTCGACCATCTGATGTTGGAGCGAATGAATCGTTTCCGCGTATGGAAGAGCCAACATCGACCAAATCGAGCTACATTTGATTGGTTGCGTCGTCTGATTGACCACGTTTAGTTCGATGCATATATAAAAATAAAAAGTCCCCGGATTTCGGGGACTTTTTTCCATAACACCTTATTAGCAACTATCTATTAGAAGAATCGCTGCTCATCGCCCTGCTCCTCACCGCGAACAGAACTTACAACGGCAACCTTAACATCCGAACGAGGCTCGCAACGGTGGAAGACCGAAACGTCGTCACTATTTGTGGTCGAGGTCAATGTCATAACACCATCCTCAATCGCAATATTATAAGACGAGCCCCAAGATTTGCCATCGGAGTATTCGCCCGACAAAACGCCATCGGCAATAAGGTAACTGCCTTTATAGTGCTTATACGATGGCGACTGCAACTTCTGGTAGAGGTTGAAGGTCATATCCTCGTTAAACTCGGCATAAACATCAACATAGTCGAGGTTTGCATCGCTCCACTGCAACTGCCAACAACCTACAATCGAGGCCTTTGGCGAGACCGATTCGCCAGAGCCACAGCTGCTCAATGCTACTACCGATGCCAGCAATACTGCTGCAAACATAAATATCTTTTTCATACGTCTATTCTCCTTTCATTAAATGTTTATAACCAACCACCATTCGATGCAAAACCACGTGCAAGGATTGCAAATTTCTTCGTCACCTCCATACCGCCTGTTGCAGTATCGGTACCGACAGCCTTGCCACCTGCAACAAACTTGACGGTTACGATAGCCGAGCCCTCGTTGTCACACTTAATCTGCAAACGTCCCGTAGAGCTGATTGAAACATTGCCATCGAGTTTGATTTTCGTCTTATCGGCAGCCGACATCTCTACGCTCAAAATCTCCAACGAAGCGGCACCGCCACCGAGAATCTCCGAAATATCGATAGTCTGCTTAACTCCAACACGAACAGGCACACAAGGAGTACCCTCGACATTCATCAGCACACGGAAAGCGTCGAGATAGCCGACACCCATCTTGCCCTGATACTTTGTAAGGTCCAGATTTGTAAGTTGTCCGGAGTTGGAAATCGTATATTTCGTTCCTGAACAATACCTATTGATATCGTTTACCGAAGTGAGCAGTATCGACTGATAATCCTTCACCGAGAACTTCTTGCCAAGCGAAAGAGCGTGAGCCAAGCCCAACGCTGCGACTCCCGAAACGTGAGGACAAGCCATCGATGTACCCTGCTTGTAGCCATAAGACTTACCATCGGCAAATGTTGTCGAGTAGATACACGTATTGTCGGTAACTTTGGTCCAACCCGTATCGGAGTAGCTCTGCAAGTAGTCGCCACCCGGAGCTACGATATTGCTACCCGGACCGTAGTTGGTATAGTATGCCGGCGTAAAGTCGCACGACATTGCTGTAACGCTGATAAAGTTGCGATGAGCACCCGGATATACTGCATAGTCGAACTGCTCGTTACCCGCAGCAAATATCACCAAACCGCCCTGCAAAGCACTACAACCACCATTCTTTACGAAGTAGGTAATACCTGCATACTCGGCACTATTGTTTGTATAGGCACGGTCGCTTGTGAGCTTATTGACCATACCCCAGCTGTTTTGCGAGATAGCAACACCATTATCAGCCATATATTGGAACGCTTTGGCAGAGTTTGCATCGGTTGAGCCGTAGTTGCCTTTGAAAATCTGGCAGCTCATCAGACGCACACCATCGCCCTTACCTGTACCACCTGCAACACCACAGCCACCAATACCGTTGTTATTTACGGCTGCAACCGTACCTGCAACGTGTGTTCCGTGGTCAGAGCCTGCGAAATCGAGCGTTGGCGACATCGAATAGAAGTTGTAGCCATAAACGTCATCGACATAACCGTTCTGGTCGTCATCAACACCAGCCTTACCGTTTTTCTCTGCTGCATTTACCCACATATTTGCTGCCAAATCGGGGTGGTCATACTTTATGGCATCGTCGCAAACAGCCACGATAATACGCGAGTCGCCCGCCGTAATTGGCCACGCCTCGTCGAGATTTACATCGGCACCGACCTTTGCACCCGTATAGTATGACGTGCTACCATTATTGATATAGTGCCACTGCTTTTTCAAATCGGGGTCATTGAATATAGGTTTCACAGTGGTATCCTCTGCCTTCAACTCCGATGCAGCATCACCCTGCGAAGGGATTTCAGGCATAGCCAACGAACGAATACGGTTTACGGACTCAACAACCGAAACCTCGCCAACCTTGGCAAAAGCGTGAGCAACCTCTGACATCTTGGCACCATCATCGAACTTGACGTGATACCACAGATGCAGACCCGCCTCACGAGCTCGCTCCTCATAACGCTGATTGATAGGGAACAGACGCTCGAACGATACAACGCCCACATCCTCCAAAACAGCATCGAACTCACTAATTCCCGAACGGGTACCGCCCGAACGCGATGCACCTGCCTCTACACCTGCAATCGCCGACTCGGAGAAGCGAACGAGCATCTCGCCACCAACCAAATCCTCCTCCACAAAGATCAATTTCGACTCAATCGAACCACTCTCCACTGCGACATTCTCGAAGTTGTCCTGAACACACGACACGGTCAATATCGCAGCAAGAATCAAAAAATATTTTTTCATAAATAGCATTTTTCGGGCACTTTACAGCCCACTGTTATACATTATTTCACTCCGTAGGCATACATCCTTGCAGACGTACGCAAATAATCGGGGTAAAGTTAGTGCATAATTTAGAAATTTCCAAAATTTTATTCAATCCATAAGCCGTTTTTACCGACCCTTATTCGCTATGGTGGCGGGAACGAGTCATCGGCTTTACCGATGCGGCTGTTGCCGATAAGGTCGAGTAAGGTTTTCCGGTTTGCGTTTTTTTCGAGGGCTTTGCCCTCGTTTGCTAGGACATCCGGGACAAATAGGACTTTTAGGAGAGCTGCTTCGCGGCTAATTTCTGTTATGATTGCTCTCCCCTAAACTCCCTAAACTCCCTAAACTCCCTAAACTCCCTAACGCCTCTAACACCCCTTTTACCGTAGTGCAAACAAAAAAAAGAGCGGGACATACGACGTATGCCCCACTCCGAAAAAACCTAACTAATTACTATAAGGTCTGCTTTTTGAAAGTCTTGAAGACACTCTTGTTCTCCTTTACGTATGGGGTTGCACCGGCAACACCACCGTTCACGCGAACATCAATCTTACGCAACTCTGCACAGGCCTCTTTCTTAACCTCGAAGCGTGACTTAACATCAACCATCTTCTCGGCGCTACGCTTTACATTTGCCTTGAATGGAACTACTGCACTCGATGCAGGAGCTACACCACTATTGCCGCTACCAGGCTCACCTGTAATCTGGAATGTATGAACAGCAACTAGACTTGCTGTATAGATATAGCCATCCAAGCTATAATAGACCAAGCTCATCGACAATGTCTTGGTTGCTGCATCATATCCGTTAGGATACTGTGCATAAACCTGCTCCGGAGTAACATTCGCACCCCAGTCAGTGTAAGCAGCATAAGCATCACCACAATAGAGGTCAGTGTCCTCATACTTCTCACCTGTTGGCGAACGCAATACCATTGGAGCCGACTGACCATCCCACTCCAAGAGCAACTCCATTGCACCACCGGCGATAGGAATCTTATACTGGTTAGTCTCACCATAACGCTGCATTACAACGCCTGGCTCTGGATAAGGGAGTGCACTTGATGGCAACCAGAAGTCGTGAGTATGA
>JAFVXS010000172.1 GCA_017501025.1 Alistipes sp. | reverse complement strand
TAGTGTTGCCACTAATTTCGAATACTCCATAACCGTTAGGGCAACCGTCACCATTTACTTTCGAGTACCACCAGTTACCGCAAACAGCAGCCAAGACGTGCTCATATACGCCGCTCGAACGGGTAGGCTCGTTACGCATATAGTGGGTGTGACCCGACAGAATGTGAGCCTCGTCGTACTGTGCAAGCAACTTAATAACGTTCTGCACATTCTTGCTCGAAGAGTTTACGATAGGAATATGTACACAGAAGATAACGAGTTTATCCTTTGGTACGAACGACAAATCTTGTTTGAGCCACTCATACTGCTCATCGGTGAACTCCATATTGTAGTTACCCGCAGCGGTAGTGCTTGTCCATTGCATATTACGCATACCGATAATGTGGGCATCACCACGGTTGAATGAGTAGTTGATAGGTCCAAATATGCTCTCGAACTGACGTTGAGCCTTGATGTTATAGGTCGAACTTGTCTCGTCGGCTGCAATAGGCTTTGAAGAGTAGAACCAAGTGTAGTCGTGGTTACCCATAACCTGGAAGACAGGCATACCGATACTTGTTTTTGCCATATAAGAGCGCATATAAGCCATTTGGCTGTCGCAGTTAGCCGAGCCCTCCGAATATACGACGTCGCCCAATGTAATACCATAGCAAGGCAAACTCTGCGACTCAACGTGAGCCTTGATTGCAGGTACACTTTCAGCCTTGAAGCGTGAGCGGTGTGTCGAGTTCTTACACTGTGTGTCGGCAAGACCAAAGAGTGCAAACTCCTTCTCGGCACCACCTGCCAACTTGGTCAATTTGAAGTCGTAACGATTGTTGCTTGGTGTATATTTCTGGAAGAACGCAGGTTGGCCATAAGAGTTGATAGGTACCTCACAATCGGCTGGAATCGATATGTAGATATACCAACAATCTCTGTGTGGCTTGATTGTGTAGAATCCCTCTGCGTTGGTCTTAACAGCACTATAACCGTCGCTGACAACTACGCCTGCAATAGGTGCACCCGCTGTATCGGTTACATAGCCGAATGTGCCGGTAGCTGCCTGATCGGAGGTGATATTTACATCGTCAAGACAGAACATCGAGTTTGTAGTCTCGCCCGAAGTGAATTGTACGCGGTCGTTTGACGAGACATTGCTGAATGTTGTCGAGAATGTATCCCAAGCAGGAATATTACGCAAGTTGCCAATCTCAATCTTTTTGGACTCCTTGACAGCCATTGCTTCGTCCAACAAATTTACATAAACGTATGATGTTTGAGGTGTAGAACTGCTTGTTGTAAATTGACACGCTTTGAACGAAACGGTAATTTTCGAGTTGCTGGATGCCAAAGCCGACAATGCAGGAGTTGCTATTTTACCCATCGACGATGCTGTGCCGAGTTTTACATAGCCCTGCATTACAGCTGCAACCGAGCTCTCCCAATCAACTGTTGAGAAGAGGCTGTTTACGCTTTCGGAGTATGCCGAGAGGTACGCACCTGCTGCGGTTGGTGCAGCAACCTTACAATCCGTAATCGAGTTAATCAATGTACCAGGATTGTAGGTCTTTGTAGAATTGACATTGAGCGTTGGAGCGTATGCCATATTCATAAAATCACCACCCCAGCACAACCAATCGAAGTCCATATGCAGAACCTCATTCATTGTAGAAGAGTGAATATCTGCTGTACGAACAACGGCAGGCTGCGAAATATTGCCACTTGCATCGGTAACAGTAGCATAGTAGTTCTTGCTTGCATCGAGGAATGGGAATGTGAAGCGAGCAGGCCACTTGCCTACATAGTTGCTGTTTCCGAGCGTTACTTTGTAGCTCTGATGGAGGTTTGCACAAGCCGAATCCGAATAGAGCGATACGGTATATGCACGAGTAGATTGTGTAGCAACCTCATCCCACTCGATTGTTACGGAGTGTGCCGAGGCACTGTGTGCTTTCACGGTAATAACGTCGGTATCAACATCACCATCATACTTAACCAACTCAACCTTTATATCGTCAATAAGGAAGCGGTTGTTTGCTGACGAAACGCTGGCAGCGTCGGAGTGGATGATGATACGCGATGTTGCGGTTACACCACTCAACTCTACACTATATTCACGCCATTCACCGTCGGCAGGCAGTACAATTTGTTTCTTTGCAACCTGCTTGTTGAATTTTACACGGTAGTCACTGGCCTTGCTGCACTGATCGCCTGCGGTTACGGCAATCTCTTTGTGATCAGCGAACGATGTTGTTCCGTAAGATGCCGCTTTGAATGTTACGCGGACTGTTGCACTTCCCAACAACGCCGACAATTCAGGAGTAGCAATACCGGCACGCACTTTGGTTACACCTACCTTCAAATATGAAGGACGAGCCAACACTGCCGATACACCTGCTGATGTAGCATCATCACTGCTGTTACGCCAATAGCCCCAATCGCTGAGGTTAGCACTCTCCATAAACTTCGAATATGTTGTGAAGAGGTTTTGCTCACGATCTTGGCGAGTATATTTGTATTCGGTCTGCGATGCCGAACGATAGTCGCCCCAAGCTGTTGCATGGTTGATGTCCGATACGCTGCTGTATGAGCTATGCACATAACCAGCCGAGAGGGTTGTGATATCGCCATTCCAAACCAACTTGCCGAAGTTTTGGAACACAAGAGCATCACCCTGAACCTTTGCAACCGAGACAATTTCGCTGCAATCGGTTGGGATAGTTGCCACCTTCATTATAGGGCTAACGTCGTTGGTTGCAGTGTTCTTAACCTGAATGTTGTAAGCCGTATTAGGTGTCAAACCTGTAAAGATGAAACGAGGAGGAGTCGTCTTCGCCGTATCCGAGTAAGGGAAGATGTTTGTGCCTGTTACAAGTTGTGCGTCGTTTGGTCGCCAAGCTACCAACAATTGCAAGTTCTCGTCGTACAGATACAACTCGTGAATATCTGCTGCGTCAGCCGAGTAGTTTTCAGGGAAACCGTGGCTCGACCAACCGATTGCGATAGTTGTGTCGGTGATACGCAGTGTGCGAACTGTGAGTTTCGACGAGTTGCTCTCGAAGTAGTACTTGCCATCTGTCAAAGCCGACTTGCTGCTAACCTGCTCAAATGTGCTAATCGAAAGGGGGAAGGTGTAGATGTAGCCCTGCTTGAAAGCCTTCGAAGGCTTGCGACAGAATGTGTAGGTACCTTTGTCGGTTGTAACGTCGTAATAAACCTCGCCGCTCAACTTGGTGAAATCGAGTGGTGCAATCAACGCCCAACCACCATTCGATGTACCCTTTGAAGGTGTCGAATAGTTTAGTGTTACCTCCTTCGAGTTGAGTGTGCCGAGCGAAAAATCGGTAAGATTTGCTTCGCCTTTACCACTCAAATAGCCATCCTCGCAATACATCTTGACAGACGAGATGGTTTCGTCGGCATTAACGGTGATGTTGAAGCGGGCCATAGCACCAACGGTTGCAAATGTAAATGCCGATGCGTCGGTCGAGTGACCAATCATCAGATTTCGGTCCTCTACATTAACGGTCTCCTCGTCAGTATAGGTCTGAACGCTCGGAATAGTCGCATATACTTTGCCACTCTCGACAGTTGCTGATGATGCAGGATATACACCATAGAGACTTTCTGAAAGTGTGGCAATCGAACCTGCGAATGTTCCCACTTTTGTCTTTACACCCGATTTAATCTTAAAATCGCCACTATTGGTGAGGTCGGTAACTTTGATTACGTCATCGGCACTCCACAACATTTGGATAGAACCATCGCTGTTGAGAGTTGCGGTAGTACGACACTCGTCATCCACAATGGTAGCTTGAACGGATGTGATTTTCTGTGCAAACGATGTGTCGAGTTCGTCATCGTTTTGCATACACGCCACCGAAGACAACGCAACGGTGAACACAACTAAATGCTTGAAAAACTTTTTCATAGTCAATCCTTTAATTTACCACGCGTTACCGCCATCTTCATAGTTCATGTCATTCTCTTCTGATTGGGTAAAACCCTTCTCGATCTTTATTGGGAGATTCCGCAATAAAGGAGACGTGTAACATTTTGATTTTAACATAGTCAGTATTTTTACGGTTAATTATAGTTTCACATATCGCTGCAAAAATAGAATATTTTTTGTAACTTTGCAAGCAAATAAATCATAAACAAAGGTCACTATGGCTAAAAGAGGTTATATATTTCCTGGTCAGGGAGCCCAATTCCCGGGTAGGGGAAAGCAACTTTACGAGGGTATTCCGAGTGCTAAAAAACTGTTAGACAGAGCAAATGAGATATTGGGATTTCGTATTACCGACGTAATGTTTGATGGTACGGCAGAGCAATTGAAGCAGACTCGCGTGACACAGCCTGCGATATTTTTACACTCGACGGTCTTGGCTTTGTCGATGGGGATTGAGCCTGATGGAGTTGCGGGACACTCGTTGGGTGAATTTTCGGCATTGGTCGCTGCGGGGGCTTTGTCGTTTGAGGATGGCTTGCAGCTTGTTGCCAAACGAGCAGCCGCGATGCAGGAGGCGTGCGAACATAGTGCAGGCTCTATGGCAGCAGTCTTGGCTATGCCCGACGATGTTGTAGAGCAGGTGTGTCGTGAAACGGCGGGTGTGGTAGTTGCTGCGAATTACAACTGTCCGGGTCAGCTTGTTATCTCTGGTGAGGTTGCGGCCGTTAATGAAGCGTGTGCCAAATTGAAGGAGTTGGGGGCTCGCCGTGCGTTGGTTTTGCCTGTTGGAGGTGCGTTCCATTCGCCATTGATGGAGCCGGCACGTTACGAATTGGAGCAGGCTATATCGAAATGCACATTCCGCCAACCGTTATGCCCGATATATCAAAATGTCGATGCTCTACCGCATACGTCGCCGGATGAGATTAAGGCAAATCTTATTGCACAACTCACTTCGCCTGTACGTTGGACGCAGATTGTCCAAAATATGTATGCCGATGACTTTAAGTCGTTTGTCGAGGTTGGACCGGGCAAAGTTTTGAATGGCCTTGTAACGAAATGTTGTGCAGAAGCAGAGGTCGTTTCGGTGGATAGTCTTTAAGAAATTTTATTATTTCTTCAAAAAATTTTAAAAAAGGGCGAATAGTTTCGCTCTTTTTTCGTATATTTGCCATCGGTAATGGATAAAATTGGGTTAAGATGAGTTCGTTAATTGACTTTTTCAACAATCAAGAGACCGAAAATAAAGGTCTGCTTCACAAAAATAATCTTATCAAACGCAGCATTATAGCCTATATGGCTGTTAATGGCGAATCAACATTGGCAGAACTGACCAAAGAGTTGAGAATCAGTATCCCGACTATTACGAAACTCGTTCAGGAGTTGGTTGATGAGGGTATTGTTACCGACTTGGGAAAGGTTGAGACTCCGGGAGGCCGTCGTCCGAATGTCTTTGGTTTGACCAAT
>JAFVXS010000171.1 GCA_017501025.1 Alistipes sp. | reverse complement strand
TGGTGGCACAGGTTATGCGCTCACCGAAGAGGGTTGCCGATAAAAAGACCATGACCGCCTTGACGGAGAGATTGAAGGGTTGGTATAAAGATTATAACGCTCCGACCGATCGTAAGGTTGCGAAGCGTATGCTCACCATTGCACGCGAGAATATGAAGGTTTTACCCTCGATTTATGAGTTTATAGAGCGTGATTTCGGTGGTAATATTGATGCGTATGTCGACAATCTCTACGACAACTCAATCTTTGCCGATGAGTCGAAGCTTCTTGCAGCTCTCGAGAGTATGACATCCGAGCAGATTCTCGCCGATCCTGCTCAGAAACTTAAATTGTCGGTGATGACTATGTTTAATAAACTTACCAACGACAGAAAACCATTCGTGGAGCAGTATGCCGAGGGACATCGCCTCTATATTGACGGATTGATGAAGATGCAGCCCGAGAAGGCTCGGGCTTCGGATGCAAACTTTTCTATTCGTCTGACTTATGGTAACGTGTTGCCCTACACTCCGCAGGATGGTGTGCGTTACAGCTACTACACAACACTCAAGGGTGTGATGGAGAAGGAGAATCCCGAGAATCCCACCGAGTTCTTTGTGCCCGAGAAGCTCAAAGAGTTGTATGCAGCACGCGACTTTGGTCGTTATGCCAACAAGAAGGGAGAACTTCCCGTGGCGTTCCTTTCGAACCTCGATATTACAGGAGGAAACTCCGGCTCACCGATTCTGAATGGTAAGGGAGAGCTTATAGGATTGGCTTTTGACGGCAATTGGGAGGCTATGTCGGGAGATGTTGCATTCGAGCCCGAATTGCAACGCTGCATCGGTGTTGATGTACGCTACGTGCTCTTTATTATCGAAAAATTTGCAGGTGCAAAGTGGTTAATTGATGAGTTGGAGATTGTAAAATAGTGTAGTAAATGAAGCGTTTATTGGTTCTTGTGGCGATGATTTTCGCCTCCGTATCGGTTGTTTGTGCCGATTCTCACCGCCCGATGAAGGTGATCTTTGATACCGATATGGGTAACGATATAGACGATGCTCTGGCGCTGGATATGCTCTACAAGTACCAGCAGGAGGGCAGGGTAGAGTTGTTGGCGGTTATGCTTAATAAGCCGATGGCGGAGAGTTGTGAATTTATTGATATAATGAACAACTACTATGGTTACCCCGAGATTCCTATCGGACGTCTGGATAAGGGAGCTACGGTGGATGCCAACCCGGGTTTTGTGCGTCAGGCAGCTGCCAATAAGAGCTATAAACGCAGTTATGAAGACTACACTACCCTGCCGAGAAGCCTTGAACTCTATCGTAAAACCCTGGAGGCACAACCCGATAAGTCGGTGACTATAATCTCCGTAGGTTTTTCGACCAACCTTGCTGCACTGCTTGGTAGCGAAGCGGATGAAAACTCTCAACTTAGCGGAGAGGATTTGCTGCGCCGAAAGGTTAAAAATATTTACGTCATGGCAGGCGATTTCTCTTTGACCCACAAGCCTGAGTTTAACGTTAGAGAGGATATCGCTGCGGCTCAGACCTTTTTTGCAAAGGCTCCATGCCGTATAGTCTTCAGTGGTTTTGAAGTTGGCCGCGATATCCGATACCCCGCCTCTTCGATTTTGGGCGACTTTGCCACAGAGCCTAATCATCCGATGGTTGAGGCCTATAAAAACTATAAAAAGATGCCCTACGACCGCTCAACGTGGGATTTGACGGCTGTGCTGGCTGCCGTTGAGGGAGAGAGTGTAGGTTGGTTTAATTTCTCGGATGCAGGCCACGTTGTGGTTACAAAAACGGGTGAGACCTACTTTATCCCCTGCCCGCAAGGTAATCACCATATAATATCCGTTCCTGATGGCGGTGCAGATATGATAGTATCCCACTTTGTCGAGATTATTGGCAAGACAAAAATGAATAAAAGATAGAGAGTTATGAGCGAAAAGAGTGCTCGCCAATCCTGAATGGCAAGGGGAAACCTATCGGCCTGGCTTTCGACGGTAACTGGGAGGCGATGTCGGGTGATGTGGCGTTCGAGCCCGAATTGCAGCGCTGCATTGGTGTCGATGTTCGTTATGTGCTCTTTGTTATCGAGAAATTTGCCGGAGCAAAGTGGATCATCGATGAGTTGGATATAGTGAAATAGGAAAAGCAATATATGTAATTTGAGTAAATTGAAAAAAAAGATGAAAAACACACCAAAATTTATCATTGCAGTTCTCTCTCTGTTCTTGGCTGTTGCATGTGGAGTCGAAGGAGAGAAAAGGAGTGGAAATCCCATTTTCGAAGGTTGGTATGCCGACCCCGAAGGAGTCATATTCAATGATACCTATTGGATCTACCCCACCTGGTCGCAACCGTTCCCCGAGCAACTCCATCTGGATGCCTTCTCTTCCAAAGATCTTGTGACGTGGCAGAAGCACGAACGAATCATCGACCAAACGGCCATCTCGTGGCTTAATAGCGCCTTGTGGGCTCCGTCGATTATCGAGAAAGGGGGCAGATACTATCTTATGTTCTCCTGTAACGATGTCCACGAAGGAGAGATTGGAGGTATCGGAGTTGCAGTTGCAGACAATCCCGCGGGTCCGTTCAAAGATCTGCTTGGCAAGCCGCTGATTAACGACATAATCAACGGAGCACAGCCCATAGACCAATTTGTCTTCAAAGATACGGACGGTACATACTACATGTACTATGGAGGATGGAAACATTGCAATGTTTGTAAACTCAATGATGACTTTACGGGCTTTGTTCCATTCGAGGACGGGGAAATTTTCAAAGAGATTACACCGGGGGAGTATGTCGAAGGACCCTTTATGTTTATTCGCGACGGGAAGTACTACTTCATGTGGTCCGAAGGCAAGTGGACGAGGGATAACTATCGTGTGGCTTATGCCATTTCAGACAATCCGCTCGGTCCCTTTGAAACCAAGGGAGTAATTTTGCAGACAGACCCCGAAATCGGTACCGGAGCGGGTCATCACTCTGTAATGCACAATCCACACAGCGGGAAATACTACATTGTTTACCATCGCCACCCTCTCGGCTCGACCGACGGAAACGATCGTCGAACATGTATCGATGAGTTACACTTTGCCGAAAATGGCGACATTCTACCTGTTGTGATGACATTCGAAGGGGTAGAAAGTGATCCGTTGACAAAGTAGCCAAACCGTCCTCGACGAGAGTGCAGGCAAAATCTTTGTCGGATAAGGTTGGAAATCAGAAGAGTTCCAACTGCCCGATTTCGTGGTTGAATGTAACACGATGGTATGGAGAGAGTCCATATTTGCGCACGGCAAGACGATGTTCGCGCGTGGGGTAGCCCTTGTTCTTTGCCCAGCCATACATCGGAAACTCTTCGGCCAAGCGCATCATATATTCGTCACGATGGGTTTTTGCCAAAACCGATGCCGCAGCGATATCGGCATACTTGCCATCTCCTTTTACCACACAGGTGTATGGGATGTCGAGGCTTGTGCGAAAGCGATTGCCGTCAATGGCAAGAAATTGTGGTTGGGGGTCAAGTTGCCCGACCGCTAACGACATCCCTTCGAATGAGGCATTGAGAATGTTTATCTCGTCAATTCGGGCAGCCGAAATCTCCTGTACGGCCCAAGATATAGCCTCGCGTTCAATGATTTCGCGCAAGATGTTTCGGTTGCGTTCGGTCATCTGCTTCGAATCGTTGAGCAGAGGGTGGTGAAAGTCGGGCGGAAGAATTACCGCTGCCGCAAAGACACTGCCGGCCAAACATCCGCGTCCGGCCTCATCACATCCCGCCTCCAACAATTCAGTTTGAAAAAAATTCTCTAACATAGCGTAAAGGTAAGATAAAATTTCGATATTTTTCGGCTATCAGCAATCAAAATAGAATCTTTGCAGGTCCGGAAAGGCAAAAATTACTATATTTGCAATATGGAACTGGTTTTTTTGGGCACGGGAACCTCACAGGGCGTGCCGGTCATCGGGTGTGGATGCGCGGTG
>JAFVXS010000170.1 GCA_017501025.1 Alistipes sp. | reverse complement strand
GCATCGCCCTTTGCCTGCTCCAAATAGTTATTGATAACACCCAAAACAAGAGCAAGACCACAACCAAGAGGGAAAGCTACCGAAAGACCTGCAAGCGATACCGATGCCGACAACATAATATTCGAGGCGTTAAAAATCACACCTCCCAGCACTATCCACAACACACTCGATAGTTGTGCCTGCGAAAGGTCTGCAACAAATGGACGACCCTCGTCACCGATACTACCCATAGTAAAGCCGAGCAAAAGTGCGAACAACACCATACCGATAACGTAGTCCCAATAGAAGAGTTCATAACGCCAAGTCTTACCCGCGAGTTTTTGAGTATTGCCCCACGAGCCCCAGCAAAACATCGTAATAAAGCAGAAAATAACTGCTACCAAATAACTTTCAATAATATACATAACACTTATTTTTAAGAATTTACAAACCTCTTCAAAAGCATCAACCTCCTTGCGTGTAGGTATTGATGGTTGAGCTCCTGCCCGAGTAACGGATATAGCCGACGCCTTCGTAGCAAAAGCTATCGACTCGGTCAGCGTGTGACCTTCGGCAAGATGGCTGCACAAAGCTCCATTAAAGACATCGCCAGCTGCCGTAGTATCTACCGCATCGACTCTGTATGCAGGGACTATCTCGCAATGCGTGCCATCGTCCACAAATGCTCCGTGGCTACCCATTGTTATCACTACCCGACTAACGCCCGAATTTCGCAAAATCGACGATGCACTCTGTGCCGACTCCAAATCATAAACCTCGACACCCGTCAAGAACTCCGCCTCGGTTTGGTTTGGTGTAATAAGGTAGAGTTTCGACAATAGTTCTGCACTCAACTTCGCAGCCGGTGCCGGATTCAGCACAACCAAAGCTCCACGTTCGCTTGCGTAAGCAGCCACAGCCTCGACAGTCTCCATCGGAATCTCCAACTGTAAAAGGAGAATATCGCCCTCTTCCAACCCCTCCAACGCAGGAAGAACATCCTCATACGATAGTTGCGAATTGGCCCCCAATGCCACCGAAATTGAGTTTTGAGCGTGACTATCCACCATAATCAACGCAATACCCGACGGAACATCCTTGCGGACGATATAGGCGGTATCGATACCGTACTCCGCATAACTTCGCAAGGCATCATCCCCAAAAATATCGCGACCAAGTGCCGCAACAAATCGAACATTATGCCCCATTCGTGCTGCCGCAACAGCCTGATTGGCACCTTTGCCGCCTCCTGCCATCATAAAATCACCACCGACAACACTCTCTCCTACTCGCGGCAGTCGTTCCGACCGAATAACCATATCGGTATTGGAACTGCCGACAACAATAATTTTTTTCATAAGCACCATTTTTTGGGTTTCCTATCAACAAATATACAAAAGTTTTATTACAAAAACGATATATTGATTAAATTTTATTATACCTTTGCCAATCCAAACAAAAACTATACAATTATGTCAGTAGAGAGCAAAGTAAGAGCCGTAACAACATTGCGACTCAAAGAGATGAAAGAGCGTAACGAAAAGATTTCGATGCTCACATCGTACGATTATTCAATGGCAAAGATTGTGGACGGGGCCGGTATCGACGTGATTTTGGTCGGAGATTCGGCTGCAAATGTAATGGCGGGTCACGAGACTACCCTGCCTATTACACTCGACCAAATGATATATCACGCATCGTCGGTTGTTCGTGCCGTAAATCGTGCTTTGGTGGTTGTGGATATGCCTTTCGGAACATATCAGGGCGACTCATTGGCTGCTTTGAACTCCGCTATCCGCATTATGAAAGAGACAGGTGCCGATGCAATCAAAATCGAAGGTGGCGAAGAGATTATCGACTCCGTAAAACGTATTCTCACAGCAGGTATTCCCGTTATGGCACACCTCGGTCTGACTCCGCAGTCGATTCATAAGTTCGGAACATACAACGTGCGTGCAAAGGAGGAGGCAGAGGCTGCAAAACTTATCCACGATGCACATCTGTTGGAGGAGGCCGGCTGCTTTGCTGTTGTTTTGGAGAAGATTCCTGCAACACTTGCCGCAAAGGTAACCAAAGAGTTGTCCATCCCTACAATCGGTATCGGAGCAGGTGGCAGCACCGACGGTCAGGTATTGGTCGTACACGATATGTTGGGTATCAACAAAGGTTTCTCACCACGCTTTTTGCGTCGCTATGCCGACTTATATACCATTATGACCGAGGCAGTATCGCACTACATCGAGGATGTGAAATCGTGCGATTTCCCTAACGAGCAGGAGCAGTACTAATAGCGATAGCGTATAATAAAACAGGGTTGCCTTACAAAAAAGCGACCCTGTTTTGTTTTTGATACGGAACCTCTACTTCTCTTGCTTCTCTTGC
>JAFVXS010000169.1 GCA_017501025.1 Alistipes sp. | reverse complement strand
GACAATGACCAATTTGAACTTAATCACCAGCTTTGCAGCCTTCAAAGAGCTGAAAAACATCGACAAAGCCACAATGATTGGCGTACTTGAAGATGTGTTCCGTCACGCTATACAGCGTCAGTATGGCACCGACGAGAACTTCGATGTCATTATCAATGCCGACAAGGGTGACCTCGAAATTTGGCGTAACCGCGTAGTTGTTGCCGACGAGGATTTCAACGACCCTGTACGCGAGATTTCATTGAGCGAGATTGCCAAAATCGACGACTCGTATGAGGTTGGCGACGACTACACCGACTCTATCCCTTTCACAGCATTCGGACGTCGTGCCGTATTATCGTTGCGACAGAACCTCGCATCGCGTATCCTCGATTTGGAAAAGGCAAATATCTTCGAGAAGTACTCGGCAAAAGTTGGCGAGGTTATCTCGGGCGAAATTTACCAGCCTTGGAAACGTGAGGTGCTTATCCTTGATGATGAAGGCAACGAGTTGGTTTTGCCAAAATCGGAGCAGATTCCTAACGACTTCTACCGTAAGGGCGACACCATCAAGGCTATCGTTAAGCGTGTCGAGATGGTAAACAATCAGCCACGTATCATCTTGTCGCGTACCGCAAACCAATTCCTCGAAAAGCTCTTCGAGGCAGAGGTGCCGGAGATTTACGATGGTCTTATCACCATCAAAAAGATTGCCCGCATCCCCGGCGAGCGTGCAAAGATTGCCGTTGAGTCGTACGACGACCGCATCGACCCTGTTGGCTCGTGTGTCGGCGTAAAGGGCTCGCGTATCTACACCATCAGCCGCGAGTTGCGTAACGAGAATATCGACGTTATCAACTACACCTCGAACACGCAGTTGCTCATCCAGCGTGCATTGAACCCTGCAAAGATTACAAGCATCACTATCGATGAGGAGAAGAAGACCGCATCCGTATCGCTCAAACCGGAAGAGGTTAAGGTCGCTATCGGTAAGGGTGGTTTGAACATCCGTTTGACCAATATGCTCACGGGCTACGATATCGACGTATATCGTGACCAGGATGAGGAGGATATCGCACTTACAGAGTTCGACGACGAAATCAGCGATTGGATTATCGATGCACTGCGTGAAGCAGGCTACGATACTGCCAAGAGTGTTCTCGAACTGACCGTAGAGGAGATTGCCGCACGTGCCGACCTCGAAATCGAGCAGGCCGAAGAGGTTGTCGCAATTCTCAAAGCCGAATTTGAGAAGTAGTCCCACACCCTGATAAAACAGGGTTGCGGAGTACTCTCAATGAAGTAAAACGGTAGGCATATCGTCCGACAAACTCCGCGTCGAACGGTGGCCGACAAACAAATTAGAGAAAAAAGATATGGATAACGAGAAAAAATTGCGTCTTATACAGGTGGCAAAGGAGTTTAAGGTGGGTTTGAATACCATCGTGGACTTCCTGCACAAAAAGGGCGTTGCAATCGACAGTTCCCCAAATACACAAGTAAGCAGCGAGACATACGCCATCATCGAGAAGGAGTATGGCTCCAATCGTTCAACCCAGAATGCACGCGACAATGTCCGAATGAAGATAGCAACCCGTCCTGTTTCGGTATCTATCGAAGAGGAGGAGAAGCCAAAGGAGACCCCTGTAAAGGAGAGCCCAAAGGAGGAGATTGCACAGCCCCGCATATTGGGCAAAATCGATATCGACAAGAGTGGCAATGTCGTAAAATCAAAGGTCGAGCCAAAGGTTGAGCCAAAAGTAGAGCCAAAAGCAGAGGCTCCAAAGAGTACGCCGAAAGCTGAACAGCCAAAAGAGGAGCAACCAAAGGCAGAGCCAAAGCCACAACCAAAGGCACAGGAACAGCCTAAACCGCAGCAGCCTAAACCACAGCAGAGTGTAGCGGAGAGCAAACCGGCAGCGCCTGAATTCCGACCAACATCGACACCTACACTTGCAGGTCCGCAGATTCTGGGCAAGATGGATGTTTCGGGTATGGTTCCGGGAGGCAAACACCGTCGCAAGCGTATCGAGAAGGAGAAGGTAGATCTCAATCAGGAGCGTAACGAGGGTCAAAAGGGCGGAAACAACAAGAAACACAAAGGCGAGCAGCAACGCAACAATAACAATAACGCACCTCAACAGCAGGGCAAAAACAAGAAACACCAAAAGCCGCAGCCAAAACCAATCGTACGTCCGGAGGTTTCGGACGAGGAGGTTTCGAAGCAGATTAAGGATACTCTTGCACGTTTGACATCGAAGGGTGCAAAGAACAAGGGTGCCAAGTATCGTAAAGAGAAGCGTGAGGAGGTTCGCGAGCGAATGGATGCCGAAATCTTGCAGCAAGAGCAGGAGCGTACTGTACTGAAAGTTACCGAGTTCGTTACCGTAAGCGAGTTGGCAACTATGATGAATGTATCGCCTATGGAGGTTATCTCGGCTTGTATGAACCTCGGTCTGATGGTATCCATCAACCAGCGTCTCGATGCAGAGGCTTTGGTAGTTGTTGCCGAGGAGTTCGGCTTCAAGACCGAGTTTGTATCGGTAGAGATTCAGGAGGCAATCGGTGACGAGGGCGAAGATGCACCGGAGGATTTGGTATCGCGTCCACCGATTGTAACCGTTATGGGTCACGTCGATCACGGTAAGACTTCGTTGCTGGACAACATCCGTAAGACCAACGTTATCGCAGGCGAGGCCGGTGGTATCACACAGCACATCGGTGCATATTCGGTTGAGTTGAATGGTCAGAAAATCACATTCCTCGATACGCCTGGTCACGAGGCATTTACCGCTATGCGTGCCCGAGGTGCAAAGATTACCGACGTGGCGATTATCATCGTGGCGGCGGACGACAGCGTGATGCCGCAGACCGTCGAGGCTATCAACCACGCACAGGCAGCTGGCGTACCTATGGTATTTGCAATCAACAAGATTGATAAACCGGCTGCAAACGTAGAGCATATCAAAGAGCAACTCGCAAATATGAACTACCTCGTCGAGGATTGGGGTGGCAAGTATCAGAGTCAGGATGTCTCGGCAAAGAAGGGCTTAAACCTCGACAAACTCCTCGAAAAGGTGTTGTTGGAGGCAGAGATGCTCGAATTGAAAGCCAATCCTAACAAACGTGCCAAGGGTGCCGTTATCGAATCGACACTCGACAAGGGTCGTGGCTATGTGGCAACGATTCTCGTTCAGGATGGCACGTTACGTGTCGGCGATGTCGTTTTGTCGGGAACATATACTGGTCGTGTAAAGGCGATGTTTGACGAGAATGGTAAGCGTGTGACCGAAGCAGGTCCATCGACACCGGTGCAGTTGTTGGGTCTTAACGGTGCTCCACAGGCGGGTGACTCGTTCAATGTTATGGAGGATGACCGTTCGGCTCGTGAAATTGCCAACAAGCGTGAGCAGTTGCAGCGTATGCAGGGCATTATGACCCAAAAGCACGTAACACTCGACGAGATTGGTCGCCGTATCGCTATCGGCTCGTTCAAGGAGTTGAATATTATCGTCAAGGGTGACGTGGACGGCTCGGTAGAGGCTATGTCTGGCTCGCTCATCAAACTCTCGAAAGAGAGCGTTCAGGTGAATGT
>JAFVXS010000168.1 GCA_017501025.1 Alistipes sp. | reverse complement strand
TTTGAGTTATAGAGGTCTCTCCGCACAGGAGTTCGACCTCTATGATTTTAGGTATTACAAGCGTTTCGAAACTGTCGAAGAGTTGCTTACACCCGAAACAGCAGACTCTTTGCCTACGCCTAAGTTCACTCTTGACAGAGATTTTTCTACTCGCACACTCGACTACAACCTCTCTATGGTGCGCTATGCAAGACAAGGCGTACAATTTCACAACCAAGAGGTAAGATTGAATGGCGTAGAGATTCCCCGACTTAATAGCAACACTATTCGTACGCTACAATTAAGAGCAAATCACTCCGTTGATAGAACCGAATTACATATCGATACGCTGCACGAATCGAGAACATCGGCAGGATTACACTTTTCCTCTCGAAATATGCCCTATTCGTTGCGATTATCCACTGCGCAGAAATTGGGAAAGGGTTGGTCTTTGGCGACAAATATGGAGGCAAAAACAGGTCGTGACCTACATGTGGAGGGCATTTTCGGCAACTCATTGGAGATTAACGCCGTAGTTTCAAAACGATTCAATGATAACAACATTCTATCATTTGCTCTATTTGCAAAACCATCAATGCGTAGCACACGCCTTGCTTCGACCGAGGAGGCATTTCGTCTTGTTGGAGACAACCTCTACAACCCATCCTGGGGTTATCAAAATGGCAAAGTGCGCAATGCACGTATTCGCAGGGAGTTTCTGCCGACCGCATTTGTGGGTTACGAATGGAGATTAAACGATAATACTCAGCTAAATATAGCTGCTACGGCAACAGCGGGTATCAGGAGATATAGTAATCTCGATTGGTTTGATGCGCAAACACCCACACCCGACAACTATCGCTATATGCCGAGTTATTTCACCGATGAGGAGGATATATTTTCGGTGGTAGAGAGTGCTTGGCGAAGCGATGACAGTCGCTATACGCAGATAGATTTCGACAAACTCATCAAGACAAATCGTCTAAATGGCGGTGAGGCGGTTTATGCCATCTCCGACCGAGTAAATCGGATTATTCAGGCTGCATTGCGAGGTGGTGCAACAACAACGCTCAATAATGGCAACATCTCGTATGGTGTCGAAGCATCAACTTACAACTCACGAAGTTACAAGCAGATGCGCGACCTGCTTGGCGCCGCCTACATCATCGACCTCGACTATTTCCTAATCGATGACGACACTTTTGGTAACTCCTTGCAAAACAACCTTGCAGAGCCCAATCGCCTTATTGGAGAGAGTGACATCTTCGGCTACAACTACTCTATCAGGCGATACGACATCAATCTTTTCGGAGTCTACCACTACTCCACCTCAAAATTCGACCTCAATGTAGCCGCAAAAGTCGGTTACACCGACATTTCAAGGCGTGGAGCATATCGCAAAGAGTTGTTCCCCGACAACTCGTTCGGCACATCACGACATCTGAAATTTTCGCCATACGCACTTCGTGTATCAGCCGAGTATCTAATCAACGACAACCACTTTATTCGGGCTTTAATCTATACCAATGCAGCGCCTTGCGATGCAGAGGATATGTTTTTGCAGAGTCAATACAACAATCGTATAGTCGATAATCCAACGATGCGTTCAAAATATGGTGCCAATGTTCAATATATGTTTCAACGAAATAATATAGCCGTAAGCACCACTCTATTTATCTCTTCATTGCTGAACGATACGCAGGTAAGACACCTCTACGATGACCTATCGGGTGAATACGCAGATGTTGTAACCACCAATCTCGACCAACTATGCTATGGTTTGGAGATAGAAGCTCAATATCGATTTGCCACCAATTTTCGCACTAAGGCAGCGGTAGGCATTGGCAGATATAAGTATGCCGACAATCCCATCATAACCATTTATAGCGACTCCTCAAACGCCTTGATTGCCGACCATATCACAAGTTACTCGAAGGGACTTTCGCTCGGTAATATGCCCCAAATTGTTGCCACGGTGGGATTATCCTACTACAATAGGGGTTGGTGGGCAGCGATAAACGCAAACTATGCCGGTTTGCGCTACATAGAGCCATCGGCAACAATGCGTACCGAAAGAGTTCTCCGTATGACTACATCACCCGAGCAACGCACTTCGCTTATGGAGCAGGAGAGATTAGGCGATGTGTTTACCATCGACTTATCGCTATCGAAGAGTATCTATTTGAATAGAGTCAGCAAAAAGATTTACAGCACTTCGGCAGCACCCCGTTTTGAGGACAAGCACCCTCGAAGTCGGCTTATTTTCCGCATCGGAGTACGCAATCTTCTCGGCTCAACCGAT
>JAFVXS010000167.1 GCA_017501025.1 Alistipes sp. | reverse complement strand
GCATAAGTACCCTGCTTTGCGTAGCGTTTAATCTCAATCTCCTGATCTGCTACCTTGATTGTCAGATTTTCGCTCAAAGCGATTTCCAACGCTTGTTCGAGGCTCAACACTAACTTTTCGCCCGACACACTCTGTGCCGAAATCGAAAGAGCAGCAAATGCCAAGCCCAACATAAGAATCACTCTTCTCATACCTTAACTTAATGAATTTTATTATTGTTTTACTTCTAACTTTTGCTTCTGAACATACTCGTCAATCTGCTTAACACCATCCATCGTAGCTATTCCTCGGAAGAAATTTACCACCGTATAGAAAAAGGCCTCACTACGGGTTACGTTGTTAGGCAGAAAGTGGTTGCTCGTATCGCTGAATATATTTACGAGCGTATAGTAGAGAATTGTCACCGATAAATCAACGTCGATATCATTCAGTATCAAACCCTTGCGTATAAGTCCGTTGATAATATCGCACAGATGCTGACAACCCTCGTGTGCAATCTCTATGCGTAATTTCTCAAACAAATCGGGGTAGAACTTTTTGAGATTTACGTTCATTCGATGATACTTCTCGCGAGTATCACGCATCACACGTATAGCCTCCAAAATCGCTACCAAACTACCAGCATACTGGTTATATGAAGCAGCCGCTGCCTCGTTTTGGCATAGTGTGATATATTTGAACGAGAGATACAACAACTCCTTCTTATCCTCAAACATCTCATACAACGTACGTTTCGAGACACCCAGATCTGCTGCAATGTCATCCATACGTATCGCCTTGATACCGCTCTCGGCAAACATCTCGGCTGCTCGTTTTACCACCACTTCTCGTTCCACGACTCTCTCCTTTTTTATAATATTTAAGCACCAAACACTATTTGGCACATAAAACCAATATACAAAATCGGCTGCAAATATAGCAGAAAACTTTGAAAACAAAAAAAGTTTTGTGGGTTTTTGTACACTTTTTATGTTTATTAGAACATATAGAGCGAAAGATGACATATTTCAGTCACCTTTCGACACTATTTTTCGTATATAAATTGGGGAGGGCAGACTATCTGATACGTCGAAACGGCAATTTCAGCACACCGAAAAATGCTTCACCGAATATTCCGCTTGACATCTTCGACACACCCGCCTCTCGGTCGATAAAGATAATCGACTCCTCGGCGATGCGGAAGCCCAACTTCCACGCCGTATATTTCATCTCGATTTGGAAACCGTAGCCAATCATCTGCACCCGATCCAACGCTATCCGCTCCAACACCTCACGACGATAACCCACAAAACCTGCCGTAGCATCGCACACCGGCATACCCGTTACGATACGCACATACTTCGATGCAAAGTAGGACATCAGTAGTCGTGACAGAGGCCAATTAACCACATTTACGCCACGGACATATCGCGAACCTACCGCCACATCTGCATCCGTCGATAGACGTTTCGATAATCGCAACAAATCGTCGGGATTGTGCGAGAAGTCGCAATCCATCTCGAAAATCTGGTCGTAACCCTGCTCCAAAGCCCAACGAAATCCCGCTATATAGGCAGTACCGAGTCCAAGTTTGCCGCTACGTCGAAGCAGATATATGCGGTCGGGATGGTGCATCTTTCGCCCCTCGACCAACTCGGCTGTACCATCGGGCGAGCCATCATCGACCACCAACACATCGAAGTTACCCTCCAACGACAACACCTTATCGAGCATTCGTTCTACATTTTCACGCTCGTTATAGGTTGGTATAATTACTACTTTCCGCATAATGGACTACATTAAATTTTTGAAAAACCTGCGACCAAACAGATATCGCAGAACGATTGAACCCCTATATATATATTTCGACTCTGTTACTCCGTGTTGCCGTATTGCGTTTCGCTGCTGTTGCAGGCGACGGTGCATACCGAAAAAGTCGCGATAGGCCCTACCAACAGCCAGCATCGCCTTGACATCACCACCGAGCAGATAACTCAATGCTGCGGCACCATCCAACAATGGACGCAACACGCACACCACAACTCGTTGCACAGGCGTAGCACATCGCAGCAACATCGCAAGGTTGTTACGATGGTTGAAATAGACCTTGCGTGCCGAACTCTTTTGCAGAGTACCTCCGCCCAAGTGCCATACACGGCTTTTAGGCACCACAACTACGCGGTAGCCCGACAACTGCATACGCCAACACAGGTCTATCTCCTCCTGATGAGCAAAAAACTCGCCACAAAAACCACCCAACTCCATAAAAACCGACCTGCGACAACACATAGCTGCACCACTAACCCAAAAGAGCTCTCTTACATCATCGTATTGTCCCTCATCACGCTCGCAGCAGTTCAGGAGTCTGCCACGACAAAAAGGGTAGCCCAAGTAGTCAATATAGCCGCCCGCTGCACCTGCATACTCAAAGCAGTCACGACGATTCAAATCCAAAATTTTCGGTCCTACGGCAGCGATGGTATCATCCTCATCGAGTTGTGCAAGTAGTGGTTGCAACCACCCATTCTCAACCTCAACATCCGAATTGAGCAGCACCACATACTCATAGCCATCCAACTCGGCAATCGCTCGGTTATACCCCTCGGCAAAGCCGTAATTCTCGGCAAAGCGTAGGAGTCGCACCATCGGGAAATTGCTCTCGACATACTCAACCGAGCCATCTGTCGAGCCATTGTCGGCAACCGCAACATCTGCCTCGGCAGAGCAACGCAGAGTGCCCTCCAAAAAACGACGCAGATGTTCCTCGCCATTCCAATTCAATATTACGACTACGCAACGCTTCATAATCTCCAAACGTCAGTATATTAGGAAATATTACCTTCGGTTCTATATTTTAATAACCCTGACGATTATAAACCGCCTCGCCCGTTACGGGGTCGGGAGCATATTTCCAACGCTTATGCGACCACATCCACATCTCCGGCTTTTGGCGAATTGTCCGCTCCAACTCGGCGACATAGCGAGCCGTTATCTCACCTCGCTCTACCTCCTCACGACCATCGTATATAGGCACAAAGTGACCGCAATAGTAACCGCGACGGACTCTGTTAAGTTCAAAATAATATACCGGCAAACCATATTTCAGAGCCAACGCCTCGCCACCCTCGAAGAATACCGTTTTTCGATTAAGAAAATCGTACCAGCGGCACCCTTTATATCCGGGAGCATTCTGGTCGGCAATCAAACCCAGCAACAGAGGTTTCGAATCGATTCCCTCTTTGTTGTTCATATAGAATCGCATAAAGTTGCCGCTCGCAACAGGTATCACTTCCGAATGACATCGCAGACGATAATAGAGGTCATCCCAAGCCCGATTTTTCAGTTCGTGATAGGCTACTATATACTTATACTTCGGCATATGGTTATAGGCAAGTGATGCATACTCCCAAATTCCGAAATGCGAGGTCAAAACCACCACATTACGCATATCGTCAGCAGCCAAATTGAGAGGTCGGCTTTCGTCGATTACCAATCGACGACGCTGCTCCTCGACACTCATTCCTGCCAACACCATAGTATTGACAAACATCTCGGCAAGTGTTCGGTAGTAGCGATTGCATATAGTCTTTATCTCGCGAGAAGATTTTTCGGGAAACGAGCCCGACAGTTGTCGCATAATCAGCCGACGACGATAGCGAAGCAGATATCGCAGTACAAAGTACAAAAACTCCATTATGACATAGTACTGCACCCAATAGGGCATAATAGCAATAGAGCGACACAACAGCCACAGCA
The DNA here is from genome assembly GCA_017501025.1 of Alistipes sp. GTDB lineage: Bacteria > Bacteroidota > Bacteroidia > Bacteroidales > Rikenellaceae > Alistipes. The sequence continues at coordinate 2,146 of JAFVXS010000167.1, read as the reverse complement.
GTTGCACCTTAACTCCGCCTCGTTTGCGACCGCTATCTTCGACCTTACTACTCATCGTCATCCTCTTTTTCATCTGTTGCCGTACGATGCGAACGCTCACACCCCTCGACCACAATCACAAATTCGCCCTTCGGAGGGTGAGCCTTAAAGTGTTGTATGGCCTCTCCCAACGGCAATCGTACGCACTCTTCAAAACGCTTTGTTATCTCACGCACAACCGCAACACGACGCTCCGCACCCATAGCCGCAGCCAACTGTTCCAAACACTTTATTACTCGGAATGGCGACTCATACAACACAATGGTACGACGCTCCTCTGCCAACTCCGCAATTCGCTTTGCTCGACCCTTTTTCTGTGGCAAAAAGCCCTCGAAGCAGAATCGGTCACAAGGGAAACCACTCTGTACCAATGCCGGAATACAGGCTGTTGCCCCCGGCAATGTTTCGACCTCGATACCCTGCTCTATGCAGGTGCGTACCAACAGAAAGCCCGGATCGGAGATACCCGGAGTACCCGCATCGGATATCAACGCCACGTTACGTCCCGCCTCGATTGCACTTGCGACAGCAGCCACCGTTGCGTGCTCGTTGAATTTGTGATGCGAACGTAGTGGTTTGTCGATTTGCAGGTGATGTAATAAAACCGACGATGTTCTCGTATCCTCTGCCAATATGAAATCCACCTCCTTCAATATGCGAATTGCTCGGAGCGTGATATCTTCGAGGTTGCCTATCGGTGTCGGAACAATATAGAGTTTAGCCATATCTACTTAAACTTGCGTTGCAGAAGTTCCATTATCAACTTTGCTCCATCGGACGATGGTCGCCACGAGAAGTTTTCTACAATATAGACCAGACAGTCATCCAACGACTTAAACGAATCTAACTCGGTGATGGTCTTTTCGTATAGTCGTGCATCGCCCTCAAACAGGTCACGAATTACCATAAAGCGGTCGGCAACACTGATTGCACCACGCAAAGACTCTACTGTACGACTCTCTGCAACGGTAGGCTGTGCAGCAACCGACTCGCCAAGTGTGGCGTGGCTCTCCTGACGATAGATGTCGCCCAAAACCATCTCCGACTCCGATGTTGCATCCTCTACGGAGTGCAATTCAGGCTCTTCATCAAGCACCAATTCGTTCTCCTCGGTCGGCTCTGCATCCACGCTCTCGGGAACCAATTCCGGCTCCTCCTCGGTAATCTCCACAGGCTCGATTGCAGTATGCTCAACCTGCTCGGGAAGCTCCTCCTCATAGAGTGACATTATAGCTCTGCGGTGCGAGCTTTTGCTCGGCTTTGCCAAAAACGAGTCATCGCCAAAAAGCGACTGCTCGGTAAATGGAGCAACAGGCTCGAACGACTCCTCTATCGGCTCTGCGACTGGCTCTGTTTGCAACTCGACAGCGGGCTCAACAGTAGGCTCAACAACCATTTCGACCTCCTCTTTTACCTCCTCGGCAGGTGCAACAACAGGCTCTTCCGAAACCTCTTCGAGAGGCTCGGCGGTCGGCTCGTCTGCAACCATATCATCATCGGCAACTTCGTCCGACATAATCAACTCTACCTCGATTTCGGGCTCTTCGATAGTCTGCTCCTCGGCAATGGTATCATCCACCAAAGCCGATACCGCACCCAACAGGTTACCGACAGGCTCGACTGCTGATGGTGCCGATGCAGGCTCCATCTCGCCAAATCGCAACTCCTCGTATGCACGACGGAGGTGCTCCAACGCAATATCCTGCTCAATCGAGGAGAATGGCACAGAAGAGACCAACTCCAATGCTCGACGCAACTCTTTATCTACCAATTTCAAATCCATATCCATACAATATTATCAATCTACAAATATACAAATCTTTTGGCAAATATCAAACCCTGCACCCAAAATTCACTGTCACAAATCACTTTGAGTGTCGGCACGCCATTCGCAATAAAAACTTCGCACAATTATAACACACTAACTATCAACACAATAAAGGTATAATCAAGCCACTGCAAAGAATAAATTGATACAAAAATTTGGATATCTGACCTTTTTGCACTATCTTTGCACCTGCAAATAGAGCGAAACTCCTTATTAGAGTAAAGATACATCGCGGGATGGAGCAGTTGGTAGCTCGTCGGGCTCATAACCCGAAGGTCG
>JAFVXS010000166.1 GCA_017501025.1 Alistipes sp. | reverse complement strand
TTATCTTCGTAGAGGATATCACTCTCAACAAACATAGCACATTAAAGTTGGAACGTAAACGGCAACAGATGCTCTGCACTCTCCACAACCGAAGCCGTACCTCCGCCATACATAATTATACGAATCGGGCTCTGCTGACGTCGCTCTACATCGAGGATAACCTGACGGCAACCTCCGCACGGATAACACTCGCGTTCGGATGGCTGCGAAGCGATTGCAATGGCCTCAACGGGGTCGTTTGCGTGATTTGCCTCGGCGTAGTACAATACCGAACGTTCGGCACAGATACCCGACGGAAAGACCTCGCTCTCGCTATTGGCTCCGTGCAAAATTTTACCACTACGCAGACGTACGGCAGCACCAACCTGAAAATTGGAGTACTTTGCCCACGCCTTTTTCAATGCTTGCTGTGCCTCAACAACAAGTGTACGCTCGTCGCTCGGCATCTCATCGAGCGAAGCATAGTGGCGGTAATTTATTTCAACTCTCTTCTCCATAAACAGAATTCTTTTAACAAACTTACCTGCACAAATATACAAATTTCTCGCAATAATATCAACACCCACACTATTTTTTCGCCATTTGCGATATTTTTCGACGACATTTTTACTAATTTTGCCCACGATGTATAGTTGGGGAGACGACAGACCGTACAACAGTTACGCAGCCTACTTTCGTCGCACATTTGGCGAACGTTTGCAAAAAGTTGCAATCAATGCCGGTATGACCTGTCCTAATCGCGATGGCAGCATATCGACAGGCGGTTGTACGTTCTGCAATGCTGCTGCCTTCACACCATCGTACTGTCAGCCCGCAAAGAGCGTCACGCAGCAGATTGATGAGGGCATCGAGTTTCATACGCGTCGCTATCGAAAAGCCTCACGCTATCTCGCCTACTTCCAATCATTCTCCAACACGTATGCACCACTCGAACGGCTGATGGAGTTATACGATGAGGCACTCGCCCATCCCCTCGTTGAGGGAATAGTCGTCGGAACACGTCCCGACTGTATTGATGCAGCGAAACTTGACTACTTCGCCACAAAAGCAAAAACTCACTACGTTGCGTTGGAGTATGGCGTAGAATCGACATTCGATGCGACTCTGCAACGTATTAACCGGGGTCACAACTTTGCCGTAGCAGCCGAAGCAATCCATCAAACGGCACAACGCGGACTGCACACCTGCGGACACTTTATTTTGGGACTGCCGGGCGAGAGCGATGAGCAACTCATCGAACAGGTCGATACGATAAATGCCCTGCCTTTGTCGTCGATAAAGTTCCACCAACTCCAAATTTTTCGTAATACCGCAATGGCCAATCAGTACGATGCCGACCCGTCGCAATTCCGTTTTTGGACACTCGACGAATATATCGACCTCGTTGTTGAGATTGTCCGCCGTCTGCGTCCCGACATCGTTTTGGAGCGTTTTGCAAGCGAGGCTCCACCACGATTTCACCACCACGTCGAGTGGGGGCTGGTTCGAAACGAGCAACTTTGGGCAATGCTCGAAAAAAGATTGTTGGATAAAAAATCATATCAAGGCGAAAAATTTGTATATTTGCCACCAAAATAGAGTATCGATTATATGACACAGTCGCTTCAATTCAAAACTGCTTCGTTACGAAACACCCTTAAAGAGTATCTTTTGATGGCATTCGGTATGTGCATCTATGCCTTTGGTTGGATTGGATGTATCCTGCCTGCAAAGTGCGTAGGTGGCGGTGCAACAGGTCTTTCGTTGCTTATCTACTACTTTACGGGTCAGACCATCAGTGTCGGTGTTATGGTATTCATTATCAACGCCATACTGCTCGTAATTGCAGGCTTCATCGTAGGCTGGAAGTTCGGCATAAAGACCATATTCTGTATATGTGTTCTCTCGCTTGCAATGTCCACAATGCAGGCACTCTTCACACTGCCTGACGGCTCTATTTACGACCTTTTCCACCTCGACGACCGTCTGTTATCATCGATTTTGGGTGGTATTTTTGCCGGTGCCGGTGTTGCGATATGCTTCTCGCAAGGCGGTTCTACGGGTGGTACCGATATTGCTGCGATGATTATCAATAACTACCGTGCAATATCATACGGAAAAATCGTGCGATTCTCCGACTCGGTAATTATTGCAAGTGCATTATTCCTGCCGAAAGAGGCAAATATCGGCATAGACGGTGTGGTATATGGCTTCGTTATGACCGTAGTATTCAGCTATACGGTCGATATGCTGATGACAGGTAACCAGCAATCCAATCAGATTCTCATCATCTGTCGCGACTATACCGCAATGGCCGATGCAATCAATACACAAGCTCAACGAGGTGCGACGGTTATCAGCTCAAAGGGTTGGTACTCGAAACAGGAGTCAAATATCGTTATGGTTGTGTGTCGCAAACGCGATACCTCGATGGTATTGAAGGTCGTGAAGAGTGTCGATCCTGACGCATTTATTACGGTAGGCTCCGTTATGGGTGTCTATGGTAAGGGTTTTGAGGCGTTGAGCAAAATCTAAATCACAAATTTGAAATAGAGCCATACGGCAAAGATAGTCTCCATAACAAATATGGCGGGTATGCCGTAACGGAATTTAGACGACAATGTTTTGTGCCTAAACAGATACATTGCCGCCCACGCTCCGACAGAGCCTCCCAAAAACGCCAAACCGAAGAGCGTCTGTTCCGCTATACGCTGACCACTGCGGCGAGCCTGCACTTTATCAATCGCCCAAACTATGAACGTAACGATATTTACCGCCACGATATACTCAAAAATCCACTTCATTGCAGGAAGTTTTATAGTGCAAATATATAATAAAAAAGATTGTCTGCTCGAATGGGCAGACAATCTCTTACAAAAAACTAACCATTAAACTTCCGTGTAAAGTTTTGTTTAACCAAACATACGAAGCCATAAAGAGATCAGAATCAACTCTGACGATACAAAGATAGCAAGAGCCCGACAATCATAAAAATAAATTCAACGAAACCCCGAAACATTTCATTCAACGGCGATTTTTTATCAACGAACGCCTCTGCAATACCATATTTTTTCGATTTCGTGGTGCGACTTTTCTGCTAATTCGAAAAATTCTTACTACCTTTACACTCGACAAACTCTCAAAGATTGTGGCAAAATATGCAGATATAATACTACCGCTTGCACAAGGCACCTACACCTATGCAACAGCCGACATCGAATCGCTCGAAGAGGGCGATGCTGTTGCTGTGCAATTTGGTGCAAAATCGGTATATACCGCAATCGTTGCACGTCTGCACGATGAGCCACCAAAACGAGGCACGGCAAAACCGCTGCTCGCCAGATTGTACCATCGTCCGATAGTCAGCCACCAGCAACTCGATTTGTGGCAATGGATTGCCGACTACTATATGTGCACGATAGGCGAAGTGATGCGGGCGGCTCTTCCGTCGCTCATCAAGCCACACGCCGCCTCAACCGAAGAGTTTGAACCATATACACCAAAGGTTGTTCGCTATCTGCGATTATGTTGCGACATACCGACAGAGCAGTTGGAGAAAATCTCGCAACGGGC
>JAFVXS010000020.1 GCA_017501025.1 Alistipes sp. | reverse complement strand
TGGCAGAACACACGTCGGCATACGGCTCGTCGGCAGTACGTCGCAAGGTCTATGTTGGCCGTGTGACAAACTTCTTTAAGAAAATCGGTGTTGCCGAAGTGCTTATCGAGGCGGCAGAGCTATCAGTCGGCGACAATCTGCTGTGGATGGGTGCCACAACGGGAGTAGTTGAGCAGACACTCGGCGAAATTCGCTTCGAGGAGAAGAGTGTGGAGAGTGTCCGTCAGGGCGATCTCTGCTCCATAAAGGTTGAGCAGACACTTCATCGTGGCGACAAGCTCTACAAAGAGGTCGAGCGATAGAGCTACACCAAAACAGAAAATTAACAAAAAACAGATATTGCTATGTTCAGTAAAGAGAGTTATATTTTGCGACGTGCCGAGTTGCAACGCCGCATCGGGAAGGGCGTTATTTTATTGTTGGGCAATGCCGATGCACCGTTCAATTACCCTAACAATGCCTACGCATTTCGTCAGGATTCAACCTTCCTCTACTACTTCGGACTCAATATGCCTTCGTTGGCAGCCGTTATCGATATCGACGAGAATCGCACAATTCTGTTTGGCGACGACCTGACGGTGGACGATATCATCTGGACAGGCCCACAACCATCGTTGGCAGAGTTGGCAGAGGGCGTAGGCGTTACCGAGAGTAAGCCTTTTGCGGCTCTTCGCGACTACTGCCATCAGACTCTTGCTGCAAAACGCACATTACACTATCTGCCACCATACCGAGGAGAGTCGAAGATTCTGCTCTCGACACTTGTCGGACAACCTATCGAGGCTCTGCATAGCGGAATATCGCTCGATTTGATGTTTGCTGTTGCCGAGATGCGTGAAGTTAAGTCGGAGGAGGAGTTGGAGGCTTTGGAGCGTGCTTTCCATATCGGCTACGAGATGCATACAACCGCTATGAGAATGTGCCGAGAGGGGGTCATTGAGCGTGAAATTGCAGGTGTTATGGAGGGTGTTGCCCGTCGTGACGGCTTGGGATGTTCATTCCCTACGATTGCCACCCAGCACGGCGAGACACTCCACAACCTACGCAGCGACGGACGCTTGGAGTCGGGTCGCCTGATGTTGGTCGATGCAGGTGCCGAGTCGCTGGAACACTACTGCTCCGACCACACCCGAACATATCCCGTAAATGGCAAGTTCACCTCGCGCCAACGCGATATATACAATATAGTATTGCGTGCCCAGCAGGAGGCACCAGCAGCGATGCGTACAGGTGCTATGTACTTCGAGGATGTCCACAAACGTGCATTGCGAATGTTGGCAGAGGGACTCAACGACATAGGTTTGATTACCGCATCGGCAGAGGATGCCGTAGAGGCTGGCGCAATGTCGCTCTTTATGCCTCACGGACTCTCACACGGCTTGGGTATGGATGTTCACGACTGCGAGGCTATCGGCGAACGCAGTTTCGACTTCACACCGTTCCGTGAGCGTGCCGAGGCTTCGGCAACCTGCATCTACCGTGCCGCTTGGCGTCTGCACGAGGGTACAGTTATGAGCAACGAGCCGGGTATCTACTTTATCCCTGCCCTGATAGACAAATGCAGAGCCGAAGGACTCTACAAGGGTATAGTAAACTATGCAAAGTTGGAGGAGTATCGCGACTTTGGCGGTATCCGCATCGAGGACGATATCATCGTAACCAACGAAGGCGGACGCATCATTGGCTCACGACGACTGCCTATCACCGTCGAGGAGTTGGAGGCAATTGTCGGAAAGTAGCATAAAGGTTATTAGGGACGTTAGAGCCGTTAGGGACGTTAGGGGCGTTAGGGTTTATGCAAGAAAAAGTATTTAGAAATAGGAGGAATTATAAAAAGTTGCTCTGTTATATCAAAGCAGAGACAATATATGATATCACCTATCTTTTTGCAAACAAATTCTTGCAACAATCCGACCGAACTATCGACCAAATGGTTCAAGCGGCTCGTTCGGGCAAACAAAATATAATCGAGGGCTATGCCGCAGGTGCAACATCTTCTGCATCGGAGTTAAAATTGTTGAATGTTGCAAAAAGCAGCCTCCAAGAGTTGCTTGCAGACTACGAAGATTATCTACGCACTCGGGGACTACATCAGTGGAAAGAGGACTCCGTAGAGTTTACAAAGGCACAAGAGTTAGGCAAAGAACACGACGATTCGGCGTTTTGGATGGGTATTGTCTCGACACGAAGTGACGAAACTATTGCAAATATTGCAATTATTCTTCTGCACCAAACCGATTATCTGCTCTACAAATTTATGGAAACTATTTCACATCGCTTTGTTAGCGAGGGAGGTTTCCGCGAAAAACTATCACATATTCGTAGAGCTCATAAAGATATCAAAAGCACCCCTAGTGCTCCTAACGCCCCTAACGGCTCTAACGCCCCTCTGATATTATTCCCTACCGAGTTGGAGGCATCGCGTTTAAGGGTGGTACGTCCCGACCTCGACATTCGTATCTGCGGCGTGGGCGTGGTGAATGTAGCACTCTGCATTGCCGAGATTATTGCTGACGAACGCCCCAACGCAATTGTTTTGTGCGGCATTGCCGGTGCATACAGCGATGCGTTGCAGATAGGCGATGTGGTAGGCGTTGCCACCGAACATCTTGCAGGCATGCCCGATGCCTATAAGCAGAGCTACCACTCAAACATATCGTTCGATGGAGTGTCGCAGGTTGTATCGAACACCGTTCAGTCGGTCGGTATGGCTGCTGGCGATGCACTAATCGAAAATATGGAGGGGGCAATGCTCTTTGCCTTGTGCCGACAGCATAAAATTCGTTGTGGCGAGATACGGGCAATATCCAACTATGTAAACACGCCTCGCTCGGAGTGGAAAATCGAATTGGCAACCGAACATCTTGCCGCATATCTGGCAGAGCTTTTTTAATTGTAGTATGACAAAATCGCTGAAACTGAATATCTCGACCTGCCCGAACGACACATTTGCATTCGAGGCACTTATCAACCACCGTGTCGATATGCGTGGGTTGTCGTTCGACGTATCGCTGATGGATATCGAACATCTGAACAACGCCGCACTCAAAGGCGATGTCGATATCTGCAAGATAAGCTTCTCGCTCTATCCCGAAATCGCGGAGCAATACTGTATCCTCAACTGCGGAGCAGCACTCGGCACCAATAACGGTCAGGTCTTTGTCCGTCGTCAAGATGACGATACCCCGATTCGACGCATTGCCGTTCCGGGGCTACACACCACCGCCTATGCCCTGCTAAAACGCTACTTCACGCACTATGCCGATGCAGAGGTCGTGCCAATGCTCTTCTCCGAAATCCCCGATGCAATACTCTCCGGCAGAGTTGATGCGGGTGTTTTGATTCACGAGGGTCGATTTACATACCAAAAACTCGGACTATCACTTATTGCCGATTTGGGCGAGTTGTGGCAAGCCGACAAACACCTGCCGCTGCCATTAGGCGGTATCGTGGCAAAGCGTTCGCTCGGAGAGCCGCTACTGCACGATATCGAGCGGGTTATTCTCGACAGTATCTGCCACGCAACGGACTATCCGCAGATACCGCTGCCGTTTATCCGACACTACACTGCCGAGCATAGCGACGAGGTAATAGCCAAACATATCGAACTCTTCGTAAACGCATACACCCTCGATTTGGGCAAAACAGGAGTCGCCGCAATCGAAGAATTGACAGGCTGTTCGTTGTGACATAAATCGACCAAACAGGTGTCGTTTTGGAAAAAATCGCTCAAAATGGGCGATTTTTTTTGTTTGGTTTTGGCATTTCAAAAAAAACTTTATAACTTTATAATCTGAATTGAAATTCATTTGTAGAACAACAAAACCTAAAACAATAAAACTCTATGAAAAATTATTCACCAAAAGAGATTAAGAACATCGTTCTTGTAGGTGCTCCTGGCTCGGGTAAAACTACCCTTGCAGAGGCAATGGCCTACGAAGGTAAAGTTATTGACCGCAGGGGTAGTGTCGAGACAAACAACACTCTGTCGGACAACACCGACATCGAACACGAATACAAACGTTCGATATATGCAACCACACTCTTCACAGAGTTTATGGGCCGCAAGCTCAACATCATCGACTGCCCGGGTTCGGATGACTTCTGTGGCAACCTCTTCTCGGCATTCAAGGTGGGCGACGTAGGTATTATGCTCGTCAATGCTCAAACAGGCTGGGAGGTTGGTAACGAGATTCAGAGCCGCTATGCAAAGATTCTCAACAAGCCTCTTATCGGTGTTATCAACCAGCTCGACGCCGACAAAGCAAACTACGACGCCGCTTTGGAGAGCATCAAGTCGGACTCGATAATCAAACCTGTTATTGTACAGTATCCTGTAAATCAGGGTGCAGCATTCGACTCGTTTATCGACGTGTTGATGATGAAGATGTATCGCTTCACCGACGAGAATGGTACTCGTGAGGAGTTGGATATTCCGGCAGACGAGTTGGATAAGGCACAGGCACTCAATCAAGAGTTGGTTGAGACCGCAGCCGAGTACGACGACGCTCTGATGGAGTTGTTCTTCGAGAAGGGCACACTTACACAAGATGATATCCGTTCGGGTTTGAAGTTGGGCGTTTCGCAGCGTAAGGTTATGCCTATCTTCGTTTGCAGCGGCAAGAAAGATATCGGCACAAAGCGTCTTATGGAGTTTATCATCAACGTTGCTCCGGGCCCTACTGTTGCTCCTGAATTCCCTGCTACCGACGGCACT
>JAFVXS010000165.1 GCA_017501025.1 Alistipes sp. | reverse complement strand
TGGCTCGCGTATTCGTGAAGCCAGGTAATGGTCAGATTACAATCAACCACAAGGCACTCGATGTCTATTTCCCTTTGAACATTCTCCAGTACGAGGTTAAGCAGCCAATGTTGGTTACTAACACTTTGGAGAGCTATGACGTTACTATCAACTTGGTAGGTGGCGGTATCAAGGGTCAGGCCGAGGCTGCGCGTATGGGTATCGCACGTGCATTGTGCGAGATCAACCCAGAGTATCGTGCCGTTTTGAAGAAGAACGGTTTCCTTACTCGTGATTCGCGTGAGGTTGAGCGTAAGAAGCCGGGTCAGCCTGGTGCACGTCGTAAGTTCCAGTTCAGTAAGCGTTAAACCTTATTGCACCAAACAATTCGGCAAAGCACGACAAGGGTTCCAAATAGGCTTGACTATACCTTATATGATATACTACAAGTTTATTGCCCTGTCGCGGAAAACTCAACGGACCGAATATATAATCGCTACCGTTGGGTTGAAGTAAAGAGATTAAAACAAAACAAAAAAACGTTAAACAAAAATGTCACGTACAGATTTTAATACACTGTTGGAAGCCGGCGTTCATTTCGGTCACTTGAAGCGCAAGTGGAACCCAAAAATGGCCCCATATATCTTTATGGAGAAGAACGGCATCCATATCATCGACCTTCACAAGACAGTTGTAAAGTTAGATGAGGCAGCAGCAGCACTCAAACAGATTGCAAAGAGCGGTCGTCGTGTGTCGTTCGTTGCAACCAAGAAACAAGCAAAGGAAATTGTTGCCGAAAAAGTGTCGGCAGTTGGTATGCCTTACGTTTCAGAGCGTTGGGCAGGCGGTATGCTGACAAACTTCCCAACTATACGTAAAGCCGTTCGTAAGATGGCAACCATCGACAAGATGACCAACGACGGCGTTTATGATAACTTCTCGAAGCGTGAGAAGTTGCAGATTGCACGTCAGCGTGCAAAACTCGAAAAGAACCTTGGTTCTATTGCAGACCTTACACGTGTACCTGCTGTTTTGTTCGTTATCGACGTTCAGAAAGAGCAGAATGCAGTTCGTGAGGCGAAGCGTTTGAGCATCCCTGTATTTGCAATGGTAGATACTTGTTGTGATCCAACCGACATTGATTACGTTATTCCTGCAAATGACGATGCTACAAAGTCTATCGCACTCATTCTCGATGTTGTATGTGCAGCAATCGCAGAGGGTACCGAGGAGCGTAAGCTCGAGCGTGAGAAGGAGATGGAGGAGAACGGTGGCGAGGCTCCGGCAGAGGAGGCAGCACCAAAGCGTACTCGTACTCGCGTAAAGCGTAACGTAAAAGAGGCAATTGATACCGAGGAGGCAGTAGTAGCAGAGGTTGTTGCTGCTGTTGAGGAGGTTGCCGAGTAAATTATTTACAAACTCAATTAAAAACAGAACAATTATGGCTATTGAGATTAAGGCAGCTGATGTAATGAAGCTTCGCAAGATGACCGGTGCAGGTATGATGGATTGCAAGAAGGCACTCATCGATGCAGAGGGTGATTTTGCACGAGCACAGGATATTATTCGCGAAAAGGGTAAGTTGGTTGTTGCCAAGCGTGCTGACCGTTCGGCAAGCGAGGGCGTAGTTGTTACCAAGATTGTAGGCACCAAGGGTTATATCCTCTGCCTTGCTTGTGAGACAGACTTCGTAGCACAGAATGGTGAGTTTACAGCATCGGCTAACGAGATTTTGGAGATTGCTGTTGCCGCAGATGCAGCAGATCGTGATGCTTTGCTTGCAGTTAAGAATGCAGAGGGCCACACTGTTGAGGAGATCGTAACCGAGAAGTCGGGTCAGACCGGTGAGAAGGTTGAGCTTGCATACTATGCACGCGTTGAGGCTCCATATATCAACGGTTATGTTCACGTCAACAAGAAGCTCGGTACTTTGCTTGGCTTCAATAAGGAGGTTGATGCAGAGGTTGCCAAGAAGATTGCGATGCAGGCTACTGCAATGGCTCCGCTGTCGATTGACATTGATGACTGCCCAGCAGAGGTTGTTGCTCACGAGAAGGCAATCGCTTTGGAGCAGATGAAGCAAGATCCAAAGAACGCAAACAAGCCAGAGGCTATCTTGGAGAAGATTGCCGAGGGTAAGATGCGTAAGTTCTTCGAGGAGAACACCCTTTTGAACCAGGCTGTTGTTGGTGAGAAGGAGACTATCCGCGAGATGTTGGCTGCTTCGGACAAGGAGGCAACCGTAGTTGCTTACAAGCGTTTCGCTTTGGAGGCGTAATCAACTGATTACCATATAAGAATTAGCCGCTCATCGAAAGTTGAGTGGCTAATTTTTTTTGTACCTATAAACAGATAGGGCGTATGTCGATTTTTCGCATACGCCCTATCTTATATAAAACCTGACTACTTTCGGATTGCAATCTTTGCAATGCGGCGTTCGTGGCGACCTCCGCGTTCAAATTCGGTTGTTAGCCACTCTTCGAGGATGTCGATTGCGGTTTGATTTTCAATAAATCGTGCAGGCAGCACCAATACATTCGAGTCGTTGTGTTGGCGTGTGATGTGTGCAATCTCGGGCAACCAGCAGAGACTTGCTCTGATTGCTTCGTGCTTGTTGAGCGTGATTGCCATACCTTCGCCCGAGCCGCAGATGGCTACGGCACGAGGGAACTCGCCTGCTTCGAG
>JAFVXS010000164.1 GCA_017501025.1 Alistipes sp. | reverse complement strand
GGGTTGATATGGAGGGTGCCGCAATGAAGGTTGGCACCGATGGCGTATTGGTTGGTGCTTGGGCGGCATTGGATGGTGCTCGTCGCATTTTGGATATTGGCAGTGGTACGGGTGTGATAGCTCTTATGGCAGCACAAGGCAACGCCGATGCCGACATTGTAGCCATCGATGTAGATAAGGCGGCCACGGAGTGTGCAGCTCGTAACTTCGAACGTTCGCCGTGGGCGGAGCGACTCTCTGCAAAGTGTGTTCGTGTGCAAGATTTTGCCGACGATGAGAGATTTGATGCGATTATCAGCAACCCTCCCTACTTTTTGGATTCGCTGCTTTCGCCTTCACAACAACGCACTGTGGCACGTCACGCCGTAACACTCACTTTTGAGGAGTTGAGCGATAGTGTTTGCCGCTTGTTGAGCGACGATGGCCATTTTACGCTTATTTTACCGACCGAGGAGATGGCGATTTTCGAGGCTATAACACCACTTTCGATTAGCCGCTACTGTAATGTCTATTCGGTTGAGGGTGGTTCCGTAAAGCGAGTTATGGCAGAGTTCCGTCGCCGGAAAACGACTTCACCAAAGGTTGAAGAGCTGACGATAGAACTGCCTGTGCGGGGTCAATTCACAGCAGAATATCGTCAATTGACAAAGGATTTTTATCTGAAATTTTGAAACTTGCACGAAAAAGTGTAACTTTCGCAAACAATTAAGTAATAATGGTTATGAAACGACAACTCTTTTTGATGGCAATAATGGCGATTTGCAGTGCTACGACACTTATGGCACAAGGCATAGTTCGCACGGGGATATATATGCAGGATGGCACAATGCACTTTGTTCGTCCGACGACCGATTTGCACGTGAAACTCACGGTTGAACACTCGCAGTTTGTGCCGGGAGAGTATGCCCGCTATGCACAGAGTATGTTGGGCGTCAGGGCTTCGTTGGCGGCTCGTTCGTCGGCAAAGATAACCGAAGTGTCGATTGAGCAGGGTAAGGCTATGGCTGTTGTGCCTTGTGCGGATAGCGATGAGGGTGCGTCGGTGGCAAAGGAGTTGCCAACATATCGTCTTGATAATCGTTCGATGACTGTTGAACAGCAAGCACAGTCCGCTGCCGATATGATTTTTGCATTGCGTCGTCACCGCAAAGAACTTATTACGGGCGAGGCTGGCGAGAATGTTTTTGGTGCAGGATTGCGTTCGGCTCTCGACGAGATTGATAGAATGGAGAACGAGTGTCTGTCGTTATTTTTCGGTACAACAAAACATAGCGTAAAGCACTATGTATATCCTATAACCCCTCGTAGCGAAGAGATGTGCTATATGATTTGTCGTTTTCGTGACGATGCTGGTATTCTCCCTATGGAGGATTTGTCGGGCGATGCAATTATGCTAACAATTGCCCCTGCTGCTGTCGATTTGATGGGTGCCCGTATCGCAACCGAGAAGGATAAGATTAAGGCAGACTACGCCTTCCCGGCCGAGTGCAAATGCACACTTACTTGTGGCACAACCATTATCGACGAGGAGCAGATTTCGATTTATCAATACGGAAAGGTTGCTACCATCGTTCCTGTGCAGTAGCCGATATGCAGAGCCATACCGATACGATGCTCTCCCTTTTGGGACAGATTCGCAAGCAGATGAACGGTGCGTTGCTCGATACGTTCCGTTACTATGGCAGCGACTATGGTGTGAACCATGGAGTTACTATCCACACGTTGCGTGATATTGCTCGCTCGGTAGGCGAAGATGACGACCTTGCTCGTTTCCTCTATCGTCAGCAGGTGCGAGAGTTGCGACTTATAGCTGCGTGGATAGCGTCGCCCGATAGAGTGCAGACTCTCGAAGATTTGCAATTTTGGGCTGTGGGCATAGTCAATTCCGAAGTGGCAGAACAACTCGCACAAGCCCTTTTAAGCAGAATTGCGGATATCGATATGTTGCTTACAGAGTGGTGCTG
>JAFVXS010000163.1 GCA_017501025.1 Alistipes sp. | reverse complement strand
GGCTACCTCTTTGGCGCGCTGGGCGGCCTGGTGGTGGTAAGCATCGGCCTCGCCGTGGGAGAAGTCCTGGTGTTTGTGCTGGTCAAGCGCTACGGAATACGGCTACGGAGTACAAGGACGACGATTATAAGCGTTACGATGAGTTGAAACAACGCTCATCGCATCTGATGCACGAATGGGAGAAGGCGTGCTACGAATTGGAGCTTGTGTCGGAGTAGATACCCTAACATAAAAGTTCGAAGAAACTGCTAACAAAAAAGGTGTGTCTAATAAATTTTTAGACACCTCCCCCCCCCTCTGTTTGAAGTTGTATAACAAGAGGAATTTCAAGGCTTGCGAAGCCCAAAAAAGCGGAGCATACTCGACGTATGTGAGCATTTTGAGGGCGAGTGTAACGCAGAAAACACCTTGTTAGACAGCTTCTTTTACATATATAAGCCTCTCTCCTATTGCAAAATCTTTTGATACGCCTCTCTGTTAGCACCCGAAGCGAGCGTGATGGTGCCACAATGATGATAACCGCTTGTAGATAGCAGGTGCTGCATCGTGAGATTATCACGATGGGTGTCGATACGGATATTTTCAATACCCTTTTCGTGGCAAAGTTGCTCGGCAAACATCAAAATTTTTCTGCCTATGTTCCGTCCGTATGCCGATTGTCGAACTGCTATGCGATGAACTACCGCATAGGGCTGGTTGTTGAGCCAACTCCCCTTAATAACTCGATATGTAGGCTCGCCACTAAATGAGATAACCGCCATCGCAACGATATGCTCCTCATCGGTAGCTACATACATCTCGGAGCGGGATATGTCGCCGACTATTGTTTCGCTTGTCGGATAACCATCTTGCCATTGGTCGATACCGAGCGAGCGAAGCAACAACTGTGCGTCGGCTACAATCTCCATAATAGGAGCAATGTCGGCGGTTGTGGCGATGCGAAATGTCATACTATTTGATTTCGAGAACGGCATCTGTGAAGATCTTTGCCATACGTTGTTGTATCTCCTCTGTTTTGCCGCGTGCAGGGTGCCATCCGTAGGTTATGCCATCAATAACTTCGGTTTTGCCGTTATCGTTTTGGGCAAATTTTACAGACTCCTGAATACCGTTTGCATCGGGTGTATCTTTTGAAAAGCCAATGTTTTTATCAAATTCACAAAGTGTGCATATACCCTCCCATCGTTTGCATAGACGACGTATAGCTTCGTTGTAGGTGGTGCGGGCATCGTGCCACTATGTGCAGAGACGGATGTGTACAGGCTTGCCATCCTTGTATCCGTACCATTTTGAATTTGGGTTAAATTCCAATGCACGACACTCTTCTATATAGCGTTTGATTACATAGTCAAATGCCTGCGTGCTATTCATTTGTGGCGATAAGACGTAGCTATTGTGGTCCTCTTTGATTTGTGACGGGTCGCATACATCCAAGTTTGTGACGTGCATTATTGTAAAGATGTCGAAACGGTCGTGCTCTCCCTCCATAAACTGCAATCCCATTGACATCGCAACAGCACTATCGCCTATGTGTGAGCCGCTCAATGCTCTGTTTATTGGTTTCATATCGAGTTGGTCGCAACTCATCTCAAACCATCCGTTTTCGGGGTATGCAATTGAGGCTCCGATAATGTAAATGCTGTCACTTTCAGGTATCGGAGCTGTATGGTCATCACTCGAACAAGCAATCGATATAATCGCAAGCGGTAATATGTATAACAACTTAATTATTCGAAACATACAATGTTTAATTAAAGTTACAATTCATCAGGCATCGGTACCTTCTTGCCGTCTTTGCTGCGAATAGGCATAGGCGAATTCCACTCACGCAAACGGTTGCTCAATATGGCAGATAACTCCTTAACCATTTGAGGATTTTGGGCAGCAACATCACGCTCTTCGCCAATATCCTCCGTAATATTATAGAGCTCTATTTTGCCCTCTTTTAGGCGATATACCAACTTCCAATCGCCTTTGCGAATGGCACTCAAATAGTCAATATTAGGCAAATCATATCCTTTCCATTGGTGCGGATAGTGGAAAATCAGTTCGCGATCGGGGTCTATGCC
>JAFVXS010000162.1 GCA_017501025.1 Alistipes sp. | reverse complement strand
GGTTGCTCGCTGGTTTTTGCGAACATCCGAGTCGTTGGCCGTACGTTATGCCGATGTTGTTATTGCCGACAATCGCGGTATCGAGGATTATGTTACCGAAACATACAATCGTCCTTCGGTGATGATTGCATACGGAGGTGACCACGTTGTTCGACAAATGGATGAGTCGTTACAGAGGTCGATACTGTCGGAGTACGGCGTTGAAAAGGGTAAATATGCGGTGTCGGTTTGTCGTATCGAGCCGGAGAATAATTGCCATCTGACTTTGGAGGCGGCTTTGCAGAGCCAAATGCCTTTGATTTTTATCGGTAATTGGCAATATAGCGAATATGGTCGTATGTTGTATGAAAAGTATAACGGTGCCGCCAATATTCGGCTTTTTAATGCGATATACGATATCGATGTTCTCTATGCCTTGCGTTCATCGGCAGCAATGTATATTCACGGACATAGTGCGGGCGGTACCAATCCGTCGCTTGTTGAGGCTATGTTCTTCGATGTGCCGATTGTGGCTTATGATGTGGTCTATAATCGTGAAACTACGGCAGGTTTGATTCCATATTATGCTAATGCAGAGCAACTTGCCGATATAATGCGAAACGGTATGGAGCTTCGTGCGGAGGTTGGGGAATATGCACGTCGCCACTACACTTGGCAACATATTGTCGAGCAGTACATCGCTCTGTACTAACTACTTCTCTTTCTGATTTTTTAGGGTACATTGCGAACAGTCGCTCGAACAGCCACTACACATATCGGGATGCTTAACGGCTTTTACTATGCGTCGAATAACCCATATTGCTACTGCAACACCTATTGCGGCTACCGTAATCTCCTGCCACATATCCTTAAAACAGATTTGCAATGTTATAGACTGCCAACGCACACAGCCAAGCGACAACTGTGTTGTGGATAGCGGTTGCTACTGCCCATCGCCAGCCACTTTCGGAGGCTATTGCGGTAAGTGTTGGCAGACAAGGGAAATATAGCAGAATAAATACCAACATTGCCAATACGGAGGCTGTCGAGAAATCTCCGCTTGCGATAAGCCTTTCGTGTAGGTCTTGCGATGTTGGTTGCTCTTCGCTGTCGGGCTCGGAGTAGAGTACACCTACGGTGCTGACCATAATCTCTTTGGCCGCAATACCTGTGATGATAGAGACACCTGTTTTCCAATTTTGACCTATTGGTTCAAATGCCGGCTCGCAGAATTTACCTATACGGGCAATGTAGGAGTTCTCATAGTGTTTTGCATCTGCAATGTTGCTGTCGGCTTTCGGATAGTAGCTCAAAAACCAGACGACGATGGATGCCACCAAAATCAGTCCCGCCATCTTTCGCAAGTATTGGGCACACTTCTCCCACATATGCGAGATAATCGCCTTTGCAGTCGGGAGTCGATATGGTGGTAACTCCATAACGAAAGGGGTCTCATCGACCTTGAAGAATAGTCGTCGCAGAAGTCTCGATGTTATGACAGCCATTATGATTCCGAGCAGATAGAGCCCAAACAGAATTGTTGCGGAGTGGCTGGTGAAGAATGTGCCTATAAAGAGTATATATACGGGCAGACGGGCACTGCACGACATAAACGGAATGATAAGGGTTGTAATCAGACGGCTGCTTCGGCTCTCAATAGTACGTGTTGCCAGCACTGCGGGAACGTTACATCCGAATCCCATAATCAGCGGAATAAACGATTTGCCGTGCAGACCTATTTTGTGCAGGACTTTGTCC
Source organism: Alistipes sp. (assembly GCA_017501025.1). GTDB lineage: Bacteria > Bacteroidota > Bacteroidia > Bacteroidales > Rikenellaceae > Alistipes. Next base: position 939 of record JAFVXS010000162.1, on the reverse strand, counting down.
ATAATAAATGCGGCACGTGCAAGATACCCCGAATCCTCCATAAACGAGACGAAGAGGTATAGTATCATAATATTCGGCAGAAAGACGATGACACTGCCGACACCGCCAATAATGCCATCACAAATCATATCCTTCAATGCACCATCGGGCATTGTAGTATTGATGGAGTTGCCGAGCCAAGCGATAGCCATTTCGAGCCATCGTTGCGGATATTTGCCCAATGAGAAGGTGCAGTAGAACATCAACCACATCGTAAAGAAGAAGATGGGATATCCCCATATACGGTGAGTGACTATTTCGTCGATGACGTATGATATATCGTGGCTTGGGTCGCGTTTCGGAGTGTATGTTTCACGCAACGCTCCCGAAATAAAACCATACTTCTGATTTGCGAAAGTAGTCTCGATATCTTCATTCTCGCCGAGGTCGTAATGCAGGTGCTGTCGTTCCTTTTCGCATAACGATACCCACTGCGGATAGTGCGGGCAACTGCGTTTGAGCATCATCGCCACGTCGTTGTCGCCTTCGAGCATCTTCATCGCAAAGTAGCGAGGAGGGAAGCATTTAGGCAGCTCGTCTTGTGACTCTTTGAGTACTTTGTCGAGTTTAGTAACGCTCTCTTCGACAATACCCTGATTGATATGGATATGGCGAATACGTTGGTCTCGGTTCTCATACACGGCGATAATTGTGTCGAGCAGCTGTTCGATGCCTTGCCCCGAACGCCCTACAACAGGAATCATCGGAACACCAAGCATCTCGCCAAGCGTATCGTGGTCGAGCTTTGCTCCGCTATGTTCCAACTCGTCGTACATATTGAGTGCTACCACCATTCGCTGACTCATATCGATAAGTTCGGTGGTCAGATAGAGGTTGCGTTCGAGGTTCGATGCACATACGACATTCAAAATCACATCGGGCGTACGCTCGACAATGTGG
>JAFVXS010000161.1 GCA_017501025.1 Alistipes sp. | reverse complement strand
AGGACCAACACCACCCGGTACAGGTGTTATGTACGACGCAACCTCTTTTACGCTGTCAAAATCTATATCGCCACAGAGCTTTCCGCTTGTGCTGTCGCGATTAACACCTACATCGATTACAATAGCACCTTCGCGTACCATATCGGCTGTAATCATTCGAGGACGACCTACGGCTGCAATAAGTATATCGGCCTGACGTGTAATTTCGGTAAGATTTGCAGTGCGTGAGTGTGCTATGGTAACAGTAGCATTGGCATCGAGCAGTAGTTTTGCCATAGGCTTGCCGACAATGTTGCTGCGTCCGACAACAACGGCACGACTACCTGCAATCTTAAATCCGCACTCCTCAATCATTCGCATTACGCCCTTTGGTGTGCAAGGTTTGATACAAGGTTTGCCCAACCATAGGTTTGCAACGTTGTCGGGATGGAAACCATCGACATCCTTTTCGAGGTCAATAGCATCGATAACACGCTCCTCGTTGATGTGTTTAGGCAGAGGTAACTGCACCAATACACCATCAACATCACCATCCGCGTTAAGACGTGCGATTTCGTCGAGTAAAGCCTCTTCGCTGGTCTCTGCTGCCATAGTAATCAACTCCGATTTAATACCAACCTCGGCAGCAGCCTTGATTTTGCCACGCACATAAGATTGCGATGCGGGGTTGTCGCCAACCAAAATTACAGCCAACGATGGAACTCTTCCATACTCTTTTTCGAGTGTTACCACCTGCTCTGCCATCTCCTGTTTCAGACGTGCGGAGAGCAATTTGCCATCTATAATTGTACTCATAATCAACTTTATTTCAATGCTTTATGCCCAATATCGGTGCGGTGGAACAGATTTTCACATTCGATTTTCTCAACTTCGGTATTTGCTTTCTGCATTGCCTCTGCGAGGTTTGTGCCACGAGCAACAATAATCATCACACGACCACCTGCCGTGATGAGTTCTCCTTCGCCATTACGGGCGGTACCCATATGGTAGGCAGTTGCATCGATTTTGTCCAAACCATCGATTACAAAACCCTTCTCGTATGAGCCGGGATAGCCTTTCGATGCGAGAACGATACCGAGTGTTGCATCTTTCGACCAGTGAATATCTTCAACCGTGCGATTTGTTGCAATCGCTGCAAAGATATCAAAAATATCGCTATCGAGCAATGGTAACACAACCTCTGTCTCGGGGTCGCCAAAACGGGCATTAAATTCGATAACTTTTATGCCTGTTGCTGTCTTCATAAGACCACCGTAAAGCACTCCTGTTAATGGATATCCCTCGCTTGCCATTGCATCTATGGTTGGCTGCATAATTTTATCGATGGCATATTGCAAATCATCCTCCGTAATGAATGGAAGAGTTGTGTAGGCTCCCATTCCACCCGTATTAGGTCCTTTATCGCCATCGTAAGCCCTTTTATGGTCTTGTGCAACGGGCATAGGATGGAGCGTAGAGCCATTGACAAAGCACATTAACGAAAATTCGGGTCCCTCCAAATACTCTTCGATAACTACCCTGCCTTTGCCGAAACTCTCATCCATCAGCATATCTTTCAGGGCTGCATCCGCCTCCTCGAACGTCATAGCTACAACGACACCTTTACCTGCTGCCAAACCGTCGTATTTGATTACAGTAGGCGTGCCGGTAGTTTCGATATATCGGCGAGCTTGGTCGTAGTTGTCAAAGGTTTGATATGCGGCTGTTGGGATATTGTGACGCTTCATCAACTCCTTTGCAAACTCTTTGGACGATTCGATGCGTGTCGCCGACTTTGTATGTCCGAAAATAGGCAAACCGGCTTGTCGAAACTCATCGACTACACCAACTGCCAAAGCAGCCTCCGGTCCAACTACGGTCAAATCGATATGATTTGCCAAAGCAAACTCTTTCAATGCTGCGACATCGCTATCTTTAATGGCGACACACTCTGCCTGACAAGCGATACCTGCATTGCCGGGTGCTGCATATATCTTTTCGACCTGCGGACTACGACTTAAAGCATCAACAATTGCGTGCTCGCGACCGCCTGAACCTATAACAAGAACTCTTTTGCCCATCGTTTTTTAGTGTTTGAAGTGACGCATTCCTGTAAACAACATCGTAATACCCAACTCGTTAGCCTTTTTAATGGCATCCTCATCGCGAATACTTCCACCCGGCTGAACGATTGCGGTAACACCGTATTGTGCTGCGAGAGCTACTGTGTCGTCGAATGGGAGAAAACCGTCTGATGCCAATGTCAAATCGGAGGTAAAACCTGCGGCTTGTGCCTCTTTAAGAGCAATTTCGGCAGAGCCTACGCGATTCATCTGTCCTGCACCTACTCCCAAAGTGTGTCCATCCTTAACAACGACAATCGCATTAGATTTTACGTGCTTAACAATACGCCAACCGAAGTTCATATCGCAAAGTTGCTGTGCAGTTGGACGTGCATCGGTCACGCACATACCCTCTTCGATTGTCAAAGTTGTTGTATCGAGTTTTTGAACAAGCAGACCGCCATTTACGCCCACATATTGGTCTTGCGAGGTCTGGCTCTTATCCATATTAACCTTTAAGATTCGCAAATTTTTCTTTGTAGAGAGAATTTCGAGAGCCTCCGGTGAGAATGATGGAGCCATAACAATCTCCAAGAATATAGGTTTCATACCCTCGGCAACCTTTGCAGTAACCTCGCGATTGAGGGCAACGATACCGCCATAGATACTCACTTTGTCAGCCTCGTATGCAGCCTGCCAAGCCTCCTCGATGGTGTTGCCGATAGCGGCTCCACAAGGGTTCATATGTTTAAGGGCGGTACAGAAAGGCTCGTCAAATTCGCGGACAATATTCAGTGCGGCGTTTGCATCCTGAATATTGTTGTATGACAACTCTTTACCACCCAACTGCTCGGCATAAGCAAGCGAGAACGCTGTGGTTTGGTGGTCGCTGTAAAATTTGGCACTCTGATGAGGGTTTTCGCCATAACGGAGAGTCTGTACTGCATCAAATTCGAGGAATAACTTCTCTGCAAGACCAGCCTTTTCACGCATATAGGTAGCAATGCAAGCGTCATATTGTGCAGTATGAGTATATGCGGCGGCCGACAATTTAAGTCGTGTATCGAGCGATGTGTTACCATTTGCACGAATCTCCTCCAATACCTGCTCATAATCGTCAGGATTACAAACGACCGTTACATCACGGTAGTTCTTCGCTGCACTACGCAACATCGATGGTCCGCCGATGTCGATATTCTCGATAGCATCCTCCATAGTCACACCCTCGCGGCTGATTGTTTGGCGGAAAGGATAGAGATTGACACACACAAGGTCAATAAAGCCGATACCATTCTCGCGAAGTGCCTCTAAATGGCTCTCGCAATCGCGACGAGCCAACAATGCTCCGTGAACTTTCGGATGGAGGGTTTTTACTCGTCCGTCGCAGATTTCAGGAAAACCTGTAACCTCGCTGATACCGATAGTTTTAATACCTTTCTCCTCCAACAGACGTTGTGTTCCGCCTGTTGCGATAATCTCCCAGCCGAGTGCTTGAAGTTGGCCTACAAATTCAACCAACCCACTCTTGTCGCTGACACTAACTAATGCTCTCATTTTATAATATGTTTTTATTCGTTTAATATCTTTTTGATTGTTTCGGGGTATAATCGGTGTTCGATAGCCTGACCTATACGATGAACCTCCGCAGCGTCATTGCCCTCATAGGCAAAAGCCTCTTGTGCTATGATTTTGCCGCCATCGAGACTCTCATCAACCCAATGAATCGTAATACCAAAGACCTTTACACCATACTCAATGGCCTGCTCTACTGCATTTGCTCCACGAAATGCCGGCAAAAGCGACGGATGAATATTGATGATACGATGATTGTATGCTGCAAGCAATACGGGCGATATAATTCGCATATAGCCCGCCAAGCATACCAAATCAACCTTTGCTGCATCGAGTTGTGCAATAATTTCTCGTTCGTAATCCGCTTTGGCGGCATAACTGCTTGGGGAGAATACGAAGGTAGGAATGTCGAGCAGTTTAGCCCTCTCTACGACTTTTGCTGCGGGACGGTCACAAACCATCAGCACCACCTCGGCGTCAATCTCTTTTCGACGACAAGCTGTGGCTATTGCTTCGAAATTTGTGCCGGCACCACTTGCAAATATCGCTAAACGCTTCATAACTACTCGATTACTACGCCCTCGGTGTCTGTTACTTCTCCAATAATCGAAGCCTTTTCTCCGTTTGCGGCAAGTGTGTTGATAACCTTTTGAGCCTCTGCTTTATCGACAACGATAACCATTCCGATACCCATATTGAAGATGTTGAACATCTCGCGATGAGGAATCTCTCCCTCACGCTCCAACAGTCGGAAAATTGGCAAAATATCCCAAGAACCCTCTTTTATGCGTAGGCCCTGTCCCTCCTGCAAGGTGCGTGGAATATTCTCGTCGAAACCACCGCCCGTAACGTGACATATTCCGTGTACATCGCAAGTGCGAATAACCTCCAATACCTGACGAACGTATATCTTTGTCGGTGTGAGCAGTGTTTCGCCCAAAGTCTTGCCACCCAACTCCTCGTATGTTGCACGCAGATCGAGATTCTTGTCGGCGATAATCTTGCGAACAAGGCTGAAACCGTTGGAGTGAACGCCGCTGGATGCAATACCTACAAGTACATCGCCCGTCTTTACCTTTGAGCCGTCAATAAGCTTGGAACGCTCGACAACACCACACGTAAAGCCTGCAATGTCGTACTCGCCATCGCTATACATCGAAGGCATCTCTGCGGTCTCGCCACCAATCAAAGCACAATGTGCTTGACGACAGCCCTCTGCAACGCCCGATACAATAGCCTCGACTTTTGCGGGAATATTGTGTCCGATAGCAACATAATCGAGGAAAAACAGTGGCTCGGCACCTTGTGCAAGTACGTCGTTTACACACATTGCAACGGCATCAATACCTATTGTATCGTGTTTGTCGAGTGCAAAAGCCAACTTCAATTTTGTGCCGACACCATCGGTACCACTGACCAAAATAGGCTCCTTAACGTTCAAAGATGCGAGATCGAACATTCCTCCAAATGCTCCGATGTTGCCCATCGTACCTTGTCGATTGGTTGATGCAACGTGTTGTTTGATGCGGCGTACTACTTCGTATCCTGCTTCGAGGTTTACGCCGGCTTTGGTGTAATTTTCAGCCATATTATAATATATTTTTACTATTTATCGTCATAAAGTGCTGTTGGATATTGACCTGTAAAACAAGCCATACACATATCCTTACGTTGTGGAGCAGAACCTACGGTTGCTTCTGCCGATAAGAAAGACAACGAATCGGCACCAATCTCACGACACGCCTCATCAACGGTCAATCGTGCCAACATCAACTCCTCGCGTGTCGAAGTATCCACACCATAATAGCAAGGGTGTGTCATTGTAGGACTTGCGATGCGAACGTGTACCTCGGTGGCACCCGCCGAACGCAGCATATCTACAATACGACGGGATGTTGTACCTCGAACAATCGAGTCGTCTATAAGAACAATGCGTTTTCCCTGCACAATACCACGCACGGCAGAGAGTTTCATCTTCACACCCTGCTCTCGAAGTTTTTGTGATGGTTGAATAAATGTTCGACCCACATATTTATTCTTAATAAGTCCCATTTCGTATGGAATACCGCTAGCTTCGCTGTAACCCTGTGCAGCACTGAGGCTCGAATCGGGTACACCGATAACGATATCGGCATCACAAGGTGCTTCCTGCCACAATCTGCGACCCGACTCTTTGCGATATGCGTGAACGCAACACCCTTCGATATCGCTATCGGGACGCGAGAGGTAGATATACTCCATAGCACACATCTTATACTGCTGATAGTGCGAAAAACGTGACGAACGTAGGCCTTTGTGGTCGATAGTGACAATCTCGCCCGGCTCAACATCGCGTAAGAATGTTGCACCCATCGTGTCAAAAGCACAGGTTTCGCTACTTACGACATAGCCGTCGCCAAGCGTTGCAATCGAGAGCGGATGTAATCCATACTTATCACGACAAGCATAGATGCGGTTTTTGGTCATAATCAAAAACGCAAATGCACCCTCCATCATATTGAGTGCCTCGATTATCGAGAATATACGATGTTCTGTATTCGACTCTTTTTTGATAAGATGAGCCAGCAACTCTCCATCGGATGTGGTTTGAAAGAGCGAGCCGTGAGTTTCGAGATACTCCGTAAGGTGTCGAGCATTTACAATCTTACCATTGTGTGCAACAGCAAAATCGCCCGTGTGATGACGAAAATACAATGGTTGAACATTCTCTTCGCCACGACCTCCTGCTCCCGAATAGAGTACGTGGCCGATGGCGATATTGCCCTTTAATGATTCGAGTTTCTGCCCGTTAAGAACCTCTGTAACCAGACCCACACCTCGTTGTCGGGTGAAGTTTCCCTCTTTGTCTACGCAAACAATGCCACAACCCTCTTGTCCACGATGCTGCAACGAATGAAGACCATAGTACAACATTGACGATGCTTCATCAATACCATAAACACCTAATACGCTCATTGTAACCTAATTTTTATTTTGTATCTTTTGTGGCATAGTGGCGGTTCAATGCCACTACGCCTAATATTACACTCGTAGTGCTACTTTTTTATGCTCTCCAATCGCGAATTAATCTCACGGTAGGCATTAATAACATCGCCCAAATCGCGACGGAAACGGTCTTTATCCATCCTCTTGTTGGTTTCGATATCCCAAAGGCGGCAAGTGTCGGGGCTAATCTCGTCGGCAAGGATAATCTCGCCATCGGAGGTGCGACCAAACTCAATCTTAAAGTCGATAAGATTGACACCTATACGCTTGAAGAGGACGGTCAGCACCTCATTGAGCTTTGCGGTGGTCTTGTAGATATGGTCGAGCTCTTCGTATGTTACCAAATCCAATGCAACTGCGTGATGGTCGTTGATGAGTGGGTCGCCAAGAGTGTCATCCTTGTAGCAGATGTCAAGTATTACATTCTTTGGTTTCAAACCCTCTTCCAATCCAAGACGTTTTGCCATCGAGCCGGCAACGTAGTTGCGAACTATAACTTCGAGCGGAATAATCGACACCTTGCGGCATAATTGGTCACGCTCGTTCAGAGTCTTCAAATAGTGGGTTTTGATACCCTCTGCGTGAAGATGCTCGAAAATCATTGTCGAGATATTGTTATTAAATATACCCTTATTGACAATGGTTGCCTTTTTTATGTTGTTATATGCCGTCGCGGTATCCTTGTAGTGGATGATAATACACTCGGGGTCGTCCGTTAAAAAGAGCTGTTTTGTTTTGCCCTCATAGAACATCTCCTTCTGTTCCATATAATGATTCAGTTTATAATCCTTTGAAATAATTTACTGCATTTGTAAAGATGTCCTGACGCTTCTCTCCTTCGATATTCTTCATCAAACCATCGTGGTAACGTTCGGTGTGACCCATCTTGCCAAGTATGTGTCCATCGCGACTTATTATACCCTCGATAGCGTACGAAGAGCCATTAGGATTGAAAGGCGATTCGAGTGTAGGTACTCCTTCGGCATCCGCATATTGGAATGCAACCTGACCATTTTCGAATAACTCTTTGGCAAATGCTTCGCTAACAACGAACTTACCCTCGCCGTGGCTGACGGCAATCGAGTGCAAGTCACCAACGTTGAACGATGACAACCAAGGCGATGCGGTTGTGCCGACACGTGTTGTTACGATTTGCGAGATATGACGATGAATATCGTTGTGGAAGAGTGTAGGCGATGCCTCATTAACCATTCCCAAACGTCCGTATGGCAACAAGCCCGACTTTACAAGGGCTTGGAATCCGTTGCAGATACCCAAAATCAAACCGCCACGTTCCAACAGTGCGTGAACACTGCGAGTTACATCGGCATTGTTGAGTACATCGGCGATAAATTTACCACTACCATCAGGCTCATCTCCGAGCGAGAAACCTCCGCTCAATGCCAAAATATGGCAGTTGTCTATTGCTTGACACATCGCTTCAATAGATTGGAAGATATCTTCGCTGGTAAGGTTGCGGAATACTCCGATATGGGTTTCGGCACCTGCTCGCTCAAAAGCTCGTGCTGTGTCGTAGTCGCAATTGGTACCCGGGAATACAGGCAGGTACACTTTAACCTTCTCGACAGGCTTACCTGAATATGGCACCGATTTCGTAGCGTAGTTTGCCGTTTTGCAATCGCCGTTTGTCTGACATCGTGCAGGATAAACACTCTCGAAACGCTTGCTATTGGCCTCATACAACTCCTCGATAGAGAGTGATATGCCATTTATAGTCAAAGATTTATCAACGACTGTACGGCCCAATAAAATAGCGTTAGGGTCGCATATCTCTGCATTGCTTTCAACAACGATTGAACCGTAGTCATAGTCGAAAAGTTGCCCCTCGTCAATATTGATATCAATGCCTATTTCGTTACCGAATGACATCTTTGCAATGGCCTCGCAAACACCTCCGAAACCTACTGCATATGCAGCCTTAATACTACCCTTCTCGATAGCATCACTTACAAGAGTGAAGTTGTGACGCAAAGAGTCTGTGTCGGGTGTGAGATTTCTTTTAGGTGTGTGTTTTATCAGATAGATGTAGTTGTCTGCACTCTTAAACTCCGGAGATATTACCGTGCGGGCATCAACAGTTGTGATACCGAATGCAATCAATGTCGGAGGTACGTTAATAGTGTTGAACGTACCGCTCATTGAGTCTTTACCGCCGATAGATGGCAAACCCAAAGCGGTCTGCATACGAATAGTACCAAGCAGGGCTGCCATAGGTTTACCCCACGAATATTCGTTGCTCATTCGCTCGAAATACTCCTGATACGAGAATCGCATCTTGTCGAATCGAGCACCTGCTGCTACAACCTTTGCTACTGCCTCTGCTACTGCATATTGGGCCCCGTGATATGGACTCCACGACGAAATATAAGGGTTGTAGCCAAATGCCATAATACTTGCAGTGTTGGTCTTGCTGTGTCGAACGGGCAGCGTTTGTACCGAAACCTGTGTCTCGGTGCGTTGTGTGCGGCCACCAAAAGGCATCAGTACCGTAGATGCTCCGATTGTCGAGTCAAACATCTCGATAAGACCTTTTTGTGAAACGACATTCCAATCATTAAGGTTGTTGATAACCTTGTCGCGAAGTGTTGTACCTTCAATATTTCGATGGAATGGAGCATCCTCCTCGACGGCTGCAATGGCAACACGGGTGTAGTGTTTTGCACCGGCACTATCGATAAAATCGCGACGTAGATCGGCAACAATCTTATCGCCGTTGAACATTCGCATACGTGAGGTATCGGTTACATCGGCAACATAGGTCACCTCGACATTCTCTTCGTGACAGAGTTCAATCATTCGCTCCATATCCTTACGCTCGACAACGATGGCCATTCGCTCTTGCGACTCGCTGATTGCCAATTCGGTGGAGTTCAGACCTGTATATTTGGTAGGAACACGGTCGAGATAGATATCCAAACCATCGGTCAATTCACCGATAGCAACACTTACACCACCGGCACCGAAATCGTTAGACTTCTTGATGAGCGATGTAACCTCGCTGCGACGGAACAGACGTGAGAGTTTACGCTCTTCGGGGGCATTACCCTTCTGTACTTCCGAGCCACACTCTTCGAGCGACGCTGCTGTATGTTGTTTTGATGAGCCGGTTGCTCCGCCAATACCGTCACGACCTGTACGTCCGCCAAGAAGCAATACAACATCGCCCGCAGCGGGAGATTCGCGACGTACGTGGTCTGCTTTTACGGCACCCACTACGGCACCCACTTCCAAACGTTTGGCAACATAATTTTCGTGATATATCTCGCGAACGTGCGTTGTTGCCAAACCGATTTGGTTACCATAACTCGAATAACCTGCGGCAGCCTTGCGACTGATGATGCGTTGTGGTAATTTGCCTTCGAGAGTCTCACCGATACCCTTATATATATCACCTGCGCCTGTTACACGCATCGCCTGATATACATACGCACGTCCCGACAGTGGGTCACGAATTGCACCACCCAAGCAGGTAGATGCACCTCCGAATGGCTCTATTTCGGTTGGGTGATTGTGTGTTTCGTTTTTGAATTGGAGAAGCCACTTTTCGCATTGGCCATCAACGTCAACATCGACGAAGATACTGCAAGCGTTGTTCTCTTCGCTCTGCTCCATATCGTCGAGCAGACCTTTGTGTCGTAAATATCTTGCTCCGATTGTTGCGAGCTCCATAAGACAAAGACTCTTATGCTCACGGCCCAACTCCTCCCGAATCTTGCCAAACTCTGCCAAAGCCTCCTCAAATTCACTCTTCATAAACGAGTCATCGATACGGATATGCTCTATTTCGGTTGTGAATGTTGTGTGGCGGCAGTGGTCACTCCAATATGTATCCAAAATTCGTAATTCGGTCTGTGTCGGATTGCGGTGCTCGCTTTGAAAATAGCGGACAACCTCACGCAAATCGTCGGCATTCATCGCTAACGAGTGCTCGCGACAATATGGCTCCAAATCATCGTCGCTCATATCGATAAAGCCCTCTAAAACAGGAACAGGTCGGACCTCTGCCTGCTCGTTTGCAGAGAGTTTCGAGAGGTCTTTTTCGCGAGATTCTACGCCATTGATGTAGTATTTTTTGATAGCCTCTATATCCGTTTCGTTTATAGAATCGTCGAAAATTAACAATTTTGAACTGCGTATGGATACGTTGGCTGTTGGTTCGAGCAGACGTACGCAATCGACAGCCGATGATGCACGTTGGTCGAACTGACCGGGAAGATATTCAACGGCAAGATATTTTGCACCATCCAATGGACACTCCTCGGTTACAATATCGGTGACGATTTCGCCAAATACGGCATAGTGACAACGCTCGGCGAGCTCTTTGTCGAAACCGAACAAATCATAGACGTTCAGTAGTCGCAGACTCTGAATATGTAGCGAAAGATTTTCGTTGAGTTCTCGACGAAGACTCTCTGCTTCAACGCGAAACTCCGGACGTTTTTCGACAAATATGCGGTAGTTTTTCATCTCTGTTTAGGGTTTTATAGTTCAGCCTCCAAAACCTTCTCGGTTTGACGTTTGCGATAGTCGTTCAGACGAGCTTCCAATGCAGAATCGGTCAATGCAAACATCGATGCAGCAACCAATGCGGCATTTTTTGCTCCGTTTATGGCAACGGTCGATACGGGTATTCCGCCGGGCATCTGCACAATCGACAGCAGCGAATCCCAGCCCGACAGCGCATGGGACTGCACCGGCACGCCGATGACGGGCAGCGTGGTCTGCGCGGCGACCATGCCGGGCAGGTGCGCGGCCCCGCCGGCGCCGGCGATGATGACCTTGATGCCGTT
>JAFVXS010000160.1 GCA_017501025.1 Alistipes sp. | reverse complement strand
TGAGAATGTACTTCCATAACAAGAAGAAACTTTTCCTCATCAATATCGGGAAGATTTGTGTCAACGCTCGCTTTGGTAAACGGAACTGTTGTCTTCACAAAGAAGGCATCGGGCAAGTCTTACGTTAGCGTAACTCCGCTCGCATAAGTTTTTGCGTTTCGAATAGTTGAGATTGCTAATCCGTCAGGGTTAGCAATCTTTTTTTTGTTTGCAAAAAGATGTAATCTGTTTCAATTTTCGGCAAAATATTATATCTTTGTAGGTGTAAAATGTGAAATACAAACCTGAAATACTATGAAAAAGACGTTGTTGTTTGCACTGCTCTGCCTTGTGCTGTTGCCTTGCGAAGCGTTGGCGTGGGGCGGTCGCAATCACGCTACGGTGACATATATCGCCGAGCGACATCTGACCGAGCGTGCCAAGGCTAATATTGGTAAGTACATCGACCATCGTTCGATTACCTATTATGCTGCGTGGATGGACTATAATCGTACGGAGCCTCCGTTCGATGTTACACACGGTTGGCACGTAGATTATTGGACCGACGACCTCCGTCAGGATAAGGATGGTAATCCTGTGCCACCTGCATCGCTATCGGCAATTGAACGAATTATTGAGGAGTTGAGCGATTTTCGTTCCGCACCCGATTCGTTGGTTAATATCAATATCCGATTTCTGGCCCATATGATAGGCGATATGCACTGCCCTGTACATATCGACTTTCCGAAGACGCACGGTGTCGATTTGCGGATACGTGGCAGAAAATCGACAAGTTTCCATAAGTTGTGGGATGGTGTGATGATTGATATTGCCCAGCCGGGATTTTCGCCAAAGGATTATGCATTGATGCTCGATACTTTGTCGCCCGAGGAGGTTGCACGTCGTCAGCAGGGTACTCCTGCCGATTGGTTCAAAGAGAGCCTGAAATCTACTGAAAAGGCGATGAAACTTATTCCGGGTGGTGGAGAGATTGTCGCCGGCAAGAATAATCGTCGCAAGATGGTAGTTCCGGACGATGGTTTGAGCCATACAAATTACTTTTTTGCTGCGACCGATGTTGCTAATGAGCAGATTCTCAATTCGGGTTTGCGATTGGCTGCGGTGTTGAACAAAATTTTTGATAAATAGAGAGTGCTATGAAGAGATTATTGATATTGCTTGCGGTACTTTGTGCCGTTCAGAGCGTAAAGGCTTGGCATCAAAATATTCACGCTGGTATTACTACGATTGTCGATGCCAATCTTACCCCCGAAACCAAAGCTGCGATTGCCGATTATCTGCCAAACAAGAGTTTGTTGTTTTATGCCAATTGGCACTCGTTTGTGGAGAAGGATACTCCTTACAAGGAGGCAGCAAAGTGGCACCATATTGCGATTGATAAGAAGGGCGGCATAATGCCGATTAAAAAGGTCGTAAAATCGAAGAATGAGCTGCTCTCGGCATCGTTGGCATACGATGGTTTGAGTCGAGCTATTGCAACGATTCAAAATCGGGCACAATCGACCAAAGAGGAGGTTGCGGCAGCAATCTGTTTCCTTGTCCATATTATGGCGGATATGCACTGTCCGACACACTATGTATATGCCGATATGCCTGTTGAAGAGCGTTTGCCGGAGTTCTATCTTCCAAAGGCAAAGAAGAGCGAAAACTATCAAAAATTTTGGGAGTATGAGGCTCTTACCAATACATTTAATTGGCGTGCGGGCGAGTACTGCCATCAACTGAATCGCAAGACACAGGAGGAGGTAGGCAAACTTACCGCAGGCAGTGTCGAGGAGTGGTTGATGCGTAATGCCGAGGAGTATCGCTCGGTTTATCGACTTGTGAGTAGTGGTGTTCGATTCGATAAGAGTGCCTATCGCTTGTGGAATAACCACATCTATCCGATTGCTGTCGAGTGTGTGACTGCGGCAGGTTATCGTACGGCACATCTTCTCAATGTGCTGTTTGATAGCGATGCAGAGCCTATATGGAAAACTTCTAAAAAGTAGTTGTTGAATCTTTGAAACGAAAAGTGCTATGAAGAGATACATAACCTTAATTATTTTGTCTGTTGCACTCTTTGCTATATTCGAGGCAAAGGGGTGGGGTCGTGAAGGTCACAATGCAGTGGCATACATTGCCGAGATGCAACTTACCGAGCGAGCAAAAGCCAATATCGAGAAGCGTATCGATAATCGCTCGATTGTCTATTACGCATCGTGGCTCGATTGTCATAGGGCTGAACACGATAAGTGGAATAGCCGTCGTCATACTTGCGACTTCGATATCGATACATTTCGCCCGATAGGTAAGCCTATTAAACATCTTAAAGAGTCGGTCGAGCAGTTGCGTCAATACGAGACCCTTACCGATTCGGCATTTCGCTTTAATCTCTATGCGGTGTTGCATCAGATGGGCGATTTCCACTGTCCGGGACACAATGAGTATCATCGTTACGATGGTACAAAATATCGCAAGGCTCATCACTCGAAGTATAAGGTCTATTTCGTTGAGCGTAAGTCGGTTTGGGACTATCATAATTTTTGGGATGTCTATGTGTTGCGTCATCGCTTCGGCTCGTGGGGTTATATGGACTATGGCAATGTATTGGCAGCCAATCTTCCCGAAGATGTGAAGCGACAACTTACGGATGGTACTATCGAGGATTGGTTGGAGGATTCGGCACGTCGCAGCATTATAATTTATGAGCAGATGCCGGCCAAACCTAAAAATGCACCGCAAGAGGAGTTGAGCGTTTTGTCGCCGCAAAAGGTAAACGACTTTAATGACTTGGCAAATGATCAAATTTTGCGTGCGGGTCTGCGTTTGGGTAAGTTGTTGAACGAACTTTTTGATAAGTAGGAGAGATAATTATTAACAAAAACTTATAAATTATTATGAGAAAAATTTTAGCATTTGTTGTTGCGTTGTGTTGCGTATCGACCGCAATGGCACAGTACAACCTGGACATCGTTAGTACGGATGTGTCGAAAATTCCTACCCGTTCGCGTCAGGATATCATCCTTCCACAAGTAAACGGATATAACATTTATAAGGGTGATTTTCATATACATACCATCTACTCCGATGGTTCGGTAACTCCTGAATTTCGAGTGCTTGAAGCGTGGCTCGATGGTTTGGATATTATTGCAATTACCGAGCATATCGAGTATCGTGGTGTTGAGCCAAAGATGCACGAGTGGATGAGAAACTACAATGGCGGTACTCCTCACGAGTCGGTTAATCGCAACGTGATAACAAAGTCTGCCGATGAGCGAGGTATTATGGTTGATATGCAATACTCGACCAATGCTGCAATTAAGGCGTCAAAAGAGCACGGCATTTTGGTTGTTCCGGGTGCGGAGATTACACGTGAGCCTGTTAAAATAGGTCACTACAATGCTCTCTTTACGACCGATAACAACGCTATATATGATCCCGATCCGCTTGTGTCGATGCGTAATGCCCGTAGTCAGGGTGCGTTGATTATGCACAATCACCCGGGATGGCGTCGTACGAGTGTGGCCAAAACCGAGTTCGAGAAGCAGGCTTATGGCGAAGGTCTTATCGATGGTGTTGAGGTTATGAATGGTGGTCAGTTCTATCCGAAAGTTGTTGATCGAGCAAGAGAGGAGAATCTCTTTGTTTCGTCAAATACGGATGTTCACAACACGACAGCCGATGCCTATCGTATGAAGGGCTTGATGCGTAATATGACCTTTGTTTTTGCCAAGGAGTGTACATTGGAGAGCGTTAAGGAGGCTTTCCAATCGCGTCGCACATTGGCGTTTGGTGGTGGTCAGATTGCCGGCGATGAGCAGTTGTTGAAAGATTTGTTCCTGGCTTCGATTGATGTTAAGAAGTTATCAAAGACCAGAAAGGGTACAAATGTAATGCTTACAAACAAAACTTCTCTTACTTATTATGTTCGTCGTGGCGAGAGAGGAACTTTGGTTCCATTGCGTCCATTTTCGACTATGGTATATACGGTTGCCAAAGGCAATAAGATTCCTCTTATTCTCGAAAGTATGTGGACTGGTGACCACACCCATCCAAAGGTTGTATTGACCTTCTAATTGAGGGGTTTAACTATACGAAACGAGGCTGTCGCAACATCTGTTGGACAGCCTCTTCTCTTTGCACATATATTCCGAATATTCGATATTTATTGTGGGTATATTTCTTGCATTTTATTGTTGGTTTGTCTATGTTGCAACGAAATGTTTAATCAATATTTGCCGAAAGGCGATATCGATTTGAGCGAGAACGGAATTATTGCCCAAAAATGTTGAAAAATATATGATATATATCATATAATGGGTTGTCATATTGCAACTTTTTATCTATATTTGCGTTATTCAATCGTGAGTATGCGATAAAATTACATAATGGTTATGAAAAAACATAATTTCAGTGCAGGTCCTTCGGTGTTACCCGAGGAGGCTTTGGAGGCTGCCGCAAAGGCGATTTTTGATTTTAACGGAACGGGAATCTCTCTGCTTTCGATTTCGCATCGAACCAAGGAGTTTGAGGCTGTTGTAGCTTCGGCACAATCGTTGATTCGTGAGTTGTTGCACGTTCCTGAAAATTACCACATCTACTTTGTTGGAGGTGGTGCGAGTACGCAATTCTTCCACTTGCCGGCAAACTTCCTTGGCGGTAAGGCTGCATATATCAACACAGGCGTTTGGACCAAAAAGGCTATCAAAGAGGCAAAACACTATGGCGAAGTAGATGTTATCGCCTCTTCCGAGGATAAGAATTTTAATTACATCCCTAAAAACTATACCATTCCGGAGGATGCCGATTATCTCTATATCTGCTCCAACAATACAATCTATGGTACGGAGTATAAGTGCGATATCGACTCGCCGATTCCGTTGATTGCTGATATGAGCAGCAATATTATGAGTCGTCCGATTGATGTGTCGAAGTATGCGGTAATCTATGGCGGTGCACAGAAGAATTTGGCTCCTGCCGGTGTTACTTTCGTAATTATTCGCGATGATATGTTGCAACGCGTGGTTCGTCCATTGCCATCGATGGTTGATGTAAATACACACGTTACAAATAACTCGATGTTCAACACTCCGCCGGTGTTCCCAATCTTTGTTATGAACGAAACTTTGAAGTGGATTAAGGCACAGGGTGGTGTTGAGGCTCTCTATAAGCGTAATGTTGAGAAGGCAGAGTTGCTATATAACGAAATCGACCGCAACTCGTTGTTCCGTCCTACGGCAGCCAAAGAGGACCGTTCGTTGATGAACATCTGCTTTGTAATGAGTGAGGGTAACGAGGATTTGGCTGCCGAGTTCTTGGAGTTTGCTACTGCACGAGGAATGGTCGGAGTCAAGGGTCATCGTCTGGTTGGCGGATTCCGTGCATCGTGCTACAATGCTTGCCCACGTGAGTCTGTTGAGGCTTTGGTAGCTTGTATGCAGGAGTTTGAAGAGATGAAACTTAAATAAGATGGCAACTATTGTTCCATATACATTCGAACGAAAAGTAGAGAAGGTAACCTATTTTACATCACTTGTTAGCGGTATGAAAATTTTAATTGCAACCGAGAAACCGTTTGCCAAAGCTGCGGTTGATGGTATAAAAGAGATTTTGGAGTCGAGCGACTACGAGGTTGTTCTGCTCGAAAAATATACGGAGCGTGCCCAACTTTTGGAGGCTGTTCGTGATGTCGATGCAATGATTGTCCGCAGCGATAAAGTTTTGGCAGATGTTATGGATGCAGCCCCAAACCTCAAAATTGTGGTACGTGCAGGTGCAGGCTACGACAATGTTGATTGCGAGGAGGCTCGTCGTCGCGGTATTGTTGTTATGAATACTCCGGGACAAAATGCCAATGCTGTTGCAGAGCTTGCCATCGGATTGATGATTTACGTTTCACGTAACCAATTTACTCC
>JAFVXS010000159.1 GCA_017501025.1 Alistipes sp. | reverse complement strand
TGAGCGGATTTACAGGCAATTACATCAAGGTAAAACTGCCATACGACCGAGCCTTTATCAATAAGATTGTCGAAGCCGAGATATACGACATCGAGCCTTCGGGCGATGTTCTCGGACGCATAATCGGGTAATCGGAGAGAATTTTTACGAACAAAAAATATTGACCCCAAAATTGTATTTTGGGGATTTTTTATGCCACATCTACCAAAATCGTAATATTTTCTTTTAGAAAATAGAATACCATAACCGATTTTTTTGTACATTTGCAAAAATAACGCATTAAAAAATTGGTATGAAAGGTATTAACAAACGAGTTACCATTGCATTTGTAAGCATTATCGCGCTGCTCTCGACGGCCGGCGTAATCGCTCTGTTGGAGTTGAACGATATGAGCAACGATACACAATCTATTCTGACCGCCAGCCGTCGGAATATGGAGATTGCAAACTCTATGCTCAAATCGGCACACGAACATAGTATAGCGATGATGCACGTCGTTGTATTCTCGGAAGACAATTACCGTGATAATGTCGATAAAGCTATGGAGAGTCTTAACGAGAGTCTGGATGTAGCCATCACCGAGGCATCGAACGTGTCGCGTCTCGACTCGTTGGTCGCAAGTGCCAAACGTCTGAAACGTATCAGCGATGAGCAGTTGGAGAAGATTGACACCCCCGATACAATCATTATCGTAAATAGTCTGAATTCCACGACTATCATTGGCGATACCGAGGAGCAAAATCGTTCGCTGAACAATAGCGAACTTGCAATGTTAATCGAACAACAGCAGAAAAAGCAGACCAATAGCTACGAAGGTTGGTACGATGGCGAATATAAAGCGACATACGACAATCTCATCAGCAATATTGAGGGCTATATGACACATACGCATAGTTCGTTAGCTCCTCGTGCCGAGCAACTTATCAAAAATACCCACCGCTCGATTGCACCTATATTCCTGACATTGGTGGTGATGATTGCTATTATGCTGATGTTCTACTACTTCATTAGGATATACTGCGTGAAGCCGATTACAAAGATGAACAAAGCTCTTGCCGATTATCTGGTATATCGATTACCGTTTAATGTAAAAGCGGAGCTAAACGATGAGTTGAAAGAGATGAGCGACAATATCGAGACTCTCATTTCGCAAGCACGTCAAAACAACAAACCACAATAAGTTCGCCTATGCGTCTGAACATCATTTTGAGATATATCGGAGCAGTGATGATCTGCGTGTCGGCATTTATGGCATTGTCGGCACTGATATCACTTGTCAATGACACCGATTCGGCATACTATCCGTTGCTGCTCTCATCGTTATTGACTCTGCTGTTGGGCATATTTCCAATGTTTTTTGTACCACGGGCGGAGAACATAACAAACAAGGAGGGTTTTGCGATTGTTGTAGGCTCGTGGATTATTGCAAGCGTTGTCGGTATGTTCCCATATCTGATTTGGGGTGGCGAATTTTCGCTAATCAACGCTTGGTTTGAGAGCGTTTCGGGCTACACGACAACGGGTGCTACCATTCTGACGAACATTGAAGCTCTGCCACAAGGTCTGCTCTTTTGGCGTACGGCGACAAGTTGGATTGGCGGTGTTGGTGTAGTGATGTTTGCCCTCGTTATTCTACCATCACTCGGAACAAACAAAATGGCCCTTTCGAGTGTAGAACTCTCCTCTCTCGCCAAAGACAACTATCGTTATCGCACTCAAATCATAGTCCGCATCTTGTTGGTAGTGTATTTGGGATTAACGGCGGTTGTTACGTTAGCCCTGAAATTGGCAGGTATGCGTTGGTTCGATGCCGTAAACCACGCTATGTCGGCGTGTGCGACGGGAGGTTTCAGCACAAAAAACGCAAGCATAGCCTTCTACGATAGTGCCGTTATCGAGATTATTCTTATTGGTGCTATGATTTGTGCAAGTATCCATTTCGGCCTGATATACGGCACATTTATCCGCAAAGCGAACAACATCTTCCGTTCGGAGATTGTACGCACCTATCTCTCAATAATTGCGGTTATGTCCCTATTGATTGCAACAGCACTCTTTACGGCCAACCTATATCCTAACATCTGGGAGTCGTTGCGTTATTCGCTATTTCAGGTTGTTTCACTCTTTTCAACTACGGGTTTTGCCACTGCTGACACTAATTTATGGCCGCCATTTGCAATTCTGTTGCTGATATTTGCATCCATCGTCTGTGGTTGTGCAGGTTCCACAGCAGGCGGTATAAAGATCGACCGCGTCGTACTGTTTGCCAAACAGTTATGGGTGAGAATACGTCGCCAACAGCACCCTAACGCTATTATCCGTATTCGTATCGATGGTGTTGTGCAGGATAACGACATAGTGAGACCGTCACACTGTTTATCGTTACTTATATTGTCATCTTATTCATTGCCACAATTATCAACACCCTGTTTGGACAAGATTTGATAACAGCTTTTTCTTCGGCAGTAGCGTGTTTAGGCAATGTCGGACCCGGTTTCGGAGAGGTTGGCTCGATGAACAACTTTGCGGAAATTCCATCTATATTAAAGTTACAAAACACTATTTTGATGTTGATGGGTCGTTTGGAAATTTTTGGTTTCATTCAGTTGATTGTTCTTAAATTATGGCGATAAAAAGAGTATTTTTCACAATTCTTGTCACACTGACAACATCGATTGCGTTGCAGGCAAACCAACGCAACATTCTTGATGATGCATCGTACAAGCAACTTGCCGAGCAGGTTGAGTATGCCAAATCGCAGTGCGATTCGATAGATTTGTCGATTATAAACCTGCGTCAGCGATATATGCAGGAACACAACAACCGTAATGCAATTGCAAAAGAATAAATTGCATTGTAT
>JAFVXS010000158.1 GCA_017501025.1 Alistipes sp. | reverse complement strand
GTCGGCGGCATTGTGGGTTAAGGCCTCGCCCCGTTTATACGAATGGCTGATAAATCATCGCATATTTGGTGAATATATCCGCAATTTCCGCGAACATCGTGCCATACCGTTGAGAGTTAAGATTATTTCGGTCTCATTGGTATGGATTACGATAGGCTACTGCATTGTTGCGGTGGTTGATAAATGGTGGTGGGCACAGTTGTTGATGGCGGCTTTGGCAATAGCGATATCGTGGCATATATTGTCGTTTGCGACGCTGCACAAGAAGAGATAGATTAACTCATATATTATATAGGTATGGAGTCTTTACGAGAGTTGTATAAAATCGGTACGGGACCATCGAGCAGTCACACGATGGGACCTCGCAAGGCTGCTGAACAATTTTTGAATCGTCAAACCAACGCAACCTCCTATCGGGTTACGCTCTATGGCTCGTTGGCTGCAACGGGCAAGGGGCATATGACCGATAAAGCGATTGTTGATGTATTGGGTAAAAGCGGAGAGGTCGAGATTGTGTGGCGTCCCGAGACGGTACTGCCGTACCATCCGAACGGAATGTTGTTCGAGGCGTTCAATGGTGCAGACAAGGTCGATGAGTGGGAGGTTTACAGCATTGGCGGCGGCGATTTGTCGTGCGGACCCGACGATGTTCGCAAACGCAAGCAGGTATATACAATGAACACCATCTCGGAGATAAAAGATTGGTGCTATCGTGAGGGTAAAACCTTTTGGGAGTATGTCGAAGATTGCGAGGGCCCCGAAATTTGGGATTTTCTCGGCGAGGTTTGGGATGTTATGTGCGAAACAATCCTGCGAGGGCTCAATAACGATGGTGTTCTGCCCGGAGGTTTGAAGGTTGCCCGTAAGGCGAGTACCTATTATGTGAAGTCTAAAAGCTATACCGATTCGTTGGCTTCGCGGGCCAAGATATATGCTTATGCTTTGGCGGTTGCCGAGGAGAATGCTTCGGGAGGTCGTGTTGTAACGGCTCCGACGTGTGGCTCGTGTGGTGTATTGCCTGCGGTGGTGTACCACTTGACCACCTCCCGCAACTTTTTGCGTATAAGGATATTGAGGGCTTTGGCAACAGCCGGATTATTTGGCAATGTCGTCAAAACGAACTCGTCGATTTCGGGTGCGGCTGTTGGTTGTCAGGGTGAGATAGGTGTAGCGTGTGCTATGGCTGCTGCGGCTGCTTGTCAATTGTTTGGCGGAACACCGGCACAGATTGAGTATGCTGCCGAGATGGGCTTGGAACACCACTTGGGCTTGACGTGCGACCCTGTTTGTGGTTTGGTGCAGGTGCCTTGTATCGAACGCAATGCAGTGGCAGCTGCTCGTGCTTTGGATGCCAATGCCTACGCAACGCTATCGGATGGTGCACATTTGGTGTCGTTTGACAGGGTAGTGGCGGTTATGCACGAAACCGGCAATAACCTTCCGAGTCTATATCGTGAAACCTCCGAGGGCGGTTTGGCACGTATGTACGACTCGCATTAGCAGGGATTACTCTGCAATATACTCTGCAAGATTGTGTGCGATGATTGTGGCGTAGCGATGACCGTTGAGATGTGATAACGATGTTATGCCACGTTCATCAACATAGAGCAACTCCTCTGCCTCCATTGCTTCGTCAATCGAGAAGTCGCGAATAGTAGTTTTGTAACCGTTGATTTTGGTCGCTGCTGTGGCTGCCAGATTGGCGGTTACACTTTTTGGAGTTGTGGCAACGACTATATCATATCCCTTCATCATTATCGGAGTACCTCCGTCGATATGCAGAATGTTGTTATCGCTGCCACGAGCAACAACCACCTTACCCGAAGCCTGATTGGTAAGATACCTACGCATAAGCTCCAACTCGGATTGAAAAGCAGATGTCGGAATGGTTCCCAAACAGTTCTCCGATGCAAAAATCTCTCCACTTGGGCGGATTGCTCGCAATGAGAACTGCTTGTAAAGTGACGACTCGTTGATACGGCAGATGTATTCGCCACTGTCGTAATAACGTACCTCGACGATGTGTGGTACGTCGGGGCGTCGTCCGCTATATCGAATCAACTTGGAGGTGGCCTCTTGTAACTCTTTGATGGTTAGTGAACTCTTGTTGCCGAACAGGGTTTGAGCCGCAGCGTTGAGCAACTCTATATGTTCGGCTGCGTGTGGTAAAGCCTCGCCACAACTACGCATACGTTGATATACGAAGTGTCGTTCGCTCCATTCGTTGCGATTCAAAACGACCTGATTGTCCGTATATATGTAGTCGTGCGACATAGCGTGCAGAACTTACTGAACCATAAATATTTTTAGCAACAACTCTCGCAATAACTCGGCGTCGTTACTCGCTCCGGCATCGATACCTTTGCTCTTTGCATCGTATGTACGTAGCAGTCCCAAAATCTCGAATACGTGTCGATTATTCCACTTTGCAGAGTACTGTTTCAGGTCACGAAGAGCATACATATTACTTGAACGCAGATGACCCAGCAACTCTTGGTCCGAAGGGAATGGCTCTCTGCGGAAACGTTCACGCCAACGGAGATAGTTTACGATAAAGATTTCGCGGAAGGTGCCGAATAGTGCAAGTATTGTCAGCAACAACGGATACTCTTTTGGGTTTTGAGCCAAGTGGTCGGCAATCAACATTGCTCGCTGCACATTCTTCTCGGCAACAGCACGACACAACTCGAAGTTGTTGTACTCTTTCGATATGCCGATGTATGTCTCGATATCGTTTGGTGTAATTGTACGGGTACCTTCGGGCAACGAAACAACCAATTTCGTCAGTTCGTTGCTTATGCGTGAGATATCTGTGCCGAGGTGGTTTATCATCAACTCAACCGAATTGTGGTCGATTTGCAGACCTCTTCCCTCTATAAAAGTTTTGAGCCAATCTTTAATCTCGTAATCACGAGGTCGCACCGACTCGAATATGACACCATTTGCTGCAATGCTCTTGTAGAGCTGCTGTCGTCTGTCGGGCACCTTCTCTTTGTGGCAGAGTATGAGTATGGTCGATTGTTGAGGTTTCGCGGTATAGAGTGCGAGTTGCTCGATATGCGACATAGCTTGTGCCTCTTTGACAATCACAACATTATGAGAGCCCATCATCGGTATTTGACGACATAGCATTGCCACGCTGTCACCATCCGTATCGCGTCCGTATAATATGGTTTGGCTGAACTCTCGCTCCATTTCGTTTAGGATGGAGTTTGATAGAGTATCACACAACGCATCGATAAAGTAAGGCTCTTCTCCT
>JAFVXS010000157.1 GCA_017501025.1 Alistipes sp. | reverse complement strand
GGGTAAACATGAACAGAACGCTGCCAACCTGCATGGCCAGAAAAACAGCGCCAAAGATCAGCAGAGCCTCCAGCAGGCTCAGCCGGACCAGGCAAAAAATATGAAAACTTTGAAACAACTTTTCGGATTGTTAGCGATTCTTGCAGCGGTATTGTTCGTTGGAGTTTCGTGTAGCAATGACAATGCGAATGACGAGAAGACCGTCGTTCCATTTGACATCGAGTTCTCGACCGGTGAGGCTGTATGGGATGAGATGAACCCATCGTCTGCACAGAGTACACTCGTACTTAACAAGTTAGGTGTTGGTACCACAGGTACAGTGCCTTATCTTGAAGTATCGTCGAGCATCTACTGGACCGTTAGCGTGAAGTATCCAAATCAGGATGCAGAGGGCTTCGAGCCTTGGTTGGAGGTATCTCCACTAGGTGGTCCACAACCTGCATTGAGCGTAACTAACGTTTATCTCGAAATGGGAGAGAACAAAGGTGAGGACCGTTCGGCAGTCGTAGTATTCACTACTTTGAATAAAACTTATGAGGCTCACGTTACACAGCGCGGTCCATTGACAGACCCTAATGAGAGCCGTTTGGTATTCGTTAAGGATCACTTCGGTGGTAGCATTTTGACAGAGGACACAATGGTTAAGTTCTACACCTTCTCGGATGAGAATGGTCGTACTTACAGTGGTGTTGCAACTGCCGGTGATTTGTATGCTTACTGCTATGGTGGTTCGGATCACGCTTACGCTTCGCTTGACGAGCCTTCGCAGAACTACTATGATGTTAAGTTCGGTGGCGAGGCATCTGGTGGTGCTAACATTAAGTTGGCTCCTGGTGCTCACTTCGACATCAAGAACTTCAACAATCAGGACAAGACCGACTTCTATTTGTCGTTTGGTGCGAAGAACTCGAATGGTAAGTTCCGCACTTCTGACCTGAAACTCTTCATTTCGCACAATGGTGTTCTCTGGCATCAGATGGAGTATGTTCATACAGAGAGCCCAACCAACGACTGGTCGCTCAATACGTTCGACTTCTCGATTGCACCTAACGTATCGAAGATTCTCTACTTCCGTTTCCAGAACGACTCGGAGGATGACTATCGTATCGACGATATCTTCTTCTCGGAGTATGAGCCATCGGATAACGTATTCCCATTGATTGAGTACGGTTCGGATATCATTGGTTTGCCAGCAAACTTCAAGTTCAATAACCTTTCGCAGAACAGCCTTAACGGTCAGTACTGGATGGGTAACGGTATCGTATTGTCCGAGGAGTCGGGTGCATACGACGATGAGGAGCCTGTTGATTTCATCACAGCAGCTGCTGTATCGGCACACGTTCAGTTCATCTGCGGTAGCGATGCTTCGATGGTTAAGCGTCGTGCTGATGGTGCCGGTATGGTTGTAACAGGTTCGTCGCCAAAGGTTACCGGTCAGTATGAGGGTGACTACTGGATTTGGACTATCCCTGTATATAACGCTGCTGCACGTACCAACCTCTCTTGTGAGTTTACATTTATGGGTACAGATGCAGGTGTTAAGTATCACTATTTCGAGTATGCACAGTGTACTGCTGATGAGTATCCTCTCTCGGCTGCTCCTATCATTATGTACACCGATGAGGAGAAGCGTGCATTCTACGACTCTTTGGACTGGACAATTTGGGATCCTATCACTATCGAGGTACCTAACTCGGAGGACTTGCAGTCGAGCTCGAAGGGTATTCCAATCGGTTCTGCTTCGTCGCCAGCAGGTTACTGGAAGGGTGAGATTACTTACTCGAACGGTTTCAAGGGCGGTAAGTCGTCTTTCCAGCAGACAATTGACCCTGATAAGGTGAAGGTTTCCTTCCCTGATGCAATGGATGAGGGTTACTACTTCTTGCGTCTGCGTGCCGCAGCTAACCTTACTTGCGGTGCTACAAACTCGACTAACTATCAGCGTATCAACAAGGTTGACCACAACGGTACTAACTACCTCCGTCAGACTGCACAGTTCAAGTTCGCAGGTTGCGGTGACGTAGTTGACTATGAGGGTGGCTTCAAGGTATTGGCATTGTTCTCTGACCTCGGTCAGGCACAGGGTTACACAGGTGCTGCTCCTGAATTCTCGGGCAAGGGTACTATGGGTGTATATGCAGGTGCCGGCTTCAATATGAAGGCTACTACTTCGGGTAACAACCAATTCGTTGGTCAGTGCCCTACCGATGAGACCGGTAAGGAGGTTTATATCTATGCTCCTTATGATGCATCGAATGCAGAGGATACAAAGAATGTTGCATTGTCGGTTCCAGCCGAGCAGCTCATCACCGATGGTCAGCTCGTTGCTGATTCGGCTCCATTCGTAATGGTTAATAGCCAGGCATTCCGTACAACTCGTGCTATCCGTTCGGATATCCGTATGGCATCGGCTTTGTTGAACTTGCGAATCTACTCGAAGAACGTTCTTTCGGATAAGGTATCGAAGGTCGTTTTGAAGGGCTCGAAGATTGCGGGTGCTCACTACTACAACCTCGAAACTAACGACGACGTTGCAGAGTATGCTCCACTCAACGAGATTACAGCAAACGCTACCAAGGCTATGACTATCCCAACTGACGAGTTCAACCCAATTTCGACTTACCTCGGTATTTGGGAGGGTGAGCACACTTTGACTGCTGAAATCTATGCAGGTGCTTACTACTACACAGTTCAGTTGCCTACCGCTATGTTCGACAAGAATAAGGTTACTCCTTTGACAGTATGTCTTGATGAGTGGCCAAAAGAGTTGGCTCCGGGTGAGGTTATCACCGCTATCGACTCTGCCGAGAAGTTCAAGGCATTCTTGGTTGACCTCGGTGCAGGTAAAGAGGGCGAGGATATGCAGAAGTATCGTAACATCGATGGTGATTACGGTTTCTCGCAGGATATCGACTTCGAGGGTGTAGATATGGCAACTTGGCCAATGGCAACTCTTAACGAGAACTTCAATGGTGGTGGTTTCCGTATCAAGAACCTCAAAATCAATACTCCTGACCGTGCATTGTTCAAGCACTTGCTCTATGGCAATACTATCTCGAACATTATTTTCGACGAGTCTTGCGAGTTGAACGTTGATGTTGCAAATACTGTTGGTGATGCTTGGGCACTCCTCGTATTGGAGGGCGGTATCAGCACAACTGCTTCGTCGCACTCGGCAATGGGTAATATCGAGAACGTTACTACCTATGCAAAGATTACAATGTCGGGTAAGATTTCGAGCAATACTACTCATTACGTAGGTGGCTTGGTAGCACACGCTTCGGGTGCTAACGACGATATCGATGCTCCTTCGCATATGTCTAACTGCTACAACCGCGGTCAGATTATTATCGAGAACGTTGAGCAGTCTGTACCTGTTGGTTCGTCGCCATACCACTCGTACACTTGTCTTGGTGGTTTGGTTGGTCGTGCAGCAGCTTACGAGATTACAAACTGCGAGAACCACGCCGATATCATTATGCGTAATGTCAACCGTAAGTTCGGTTTGTTCTACATTGGTGGTATCGTTGCATACAACTCTAACCGTGTGGATTCGAATACTTCGAACTTGTTCGGTAATGTCAACAACTGCGTAAACTATGGTAACGTATTGGTAGGTCAGGATGGTGACGTGACTGTTCACGGCTTGGGTCTTGGTGGTCTTATCGGTCGTTCGCAGTGGGCTGGTTGTGAGAAGTTGACCAACAACGGTGCGTTCAAGGTTAAGGCTACGATGTACGATCCATTTGCTACCGGTGAGTACACGAAGACTTGGGAGGAGCAGGTTAATGGTGCAACCAACACTATCGACTTCATCGCTATTGGTGGTGTACAGGCATTTGCACAGTCTAATATGGCCGTAGGTTTCGACGCATACTACTTGTTGAACAACGGTAATATGGATATCGAGCTTAACACACCTGAACCAACTGCTCTTTCGATGAAGACAGCCGAGAACTGCGGTCTTTGCGTAGGTGGTGTATGGGGTCTTATGGGTGCTAACGCTATGAACCCACGTTTCACCAGCTGTTCGAACGCAGGAACTATCAACGTTAAGTCTAACTACGCTTCGGCTGACGTATATGTTGGTGGTATGATGGGTAAGGCAGCTTCGAACCGTTTCGAGACTGCTGACCACTATACAATCAGCGGTTGCTCGAACGTAGGTACCGTAAACTTCATTACCGACAACCCAGAGACTGTACGTGCTTACGTTGGTGGTGTGAATGGTGCTACTATCTACGGTGTTATGGATACTAACATCAATGGTGTTCGGTTAATAGCCAATCGACTCATCCTGAATCGAAGGTTGCTGCTATCCTTGGTATTCAGCACGCAGCTACTTCGACAGGTCGTGCAGCAGTTCCTGCTAATGTGCTCGAACTTACTGCAAATGCTGTCGGTGGTTCGGTAAACGGCGTAGCTATTACCGAGGAGAACTTTGAGCAGTACCTCCTTGGTGGTAACCAGCTCAAAGAGGGTAAGTCTATCCTCATCCGCGATAACTCGTACTTCAGCTACATTCCATAGTAGTTTGCAGTTTCGATAACTCGACGCAGACCTCGAAAGGGGTCTGCGTTTTTTTGTTGCAGCCCCCTCCCTCGATATCGGATAGTTCGCTTTGGTGTAAAAAAGTTGTGAAAAAGGGTGTGTATCTGCCTTTGAATTTGTATCTTTGCAGGAGAGAATGGAGAGATTTATGACTTTTCGCGAACATAAAGATGGATTGTTGTCGCTGTCACCTATTGTGGTGCTGCTTGCCGTCTATTTGGGGGCATCGCTCTTTATTGGCGATTTCTATGCGGTGCCGATATCGGTGGTCTTTGTTGTTGCGGTGGTCTATGCCCTGATGTTGTTGCGGGGTCATACGTTTAACGAGCGTATAGCGGTCTTTTCGCAGGGTGCAGCCAATCCCGATATTATGTATATGTTGTGGATTTTCTGCTTGGCTGGCATCTTCGCTTCGGTGGCAAAGGCTATGGGTGCGGTCGATGCTACGGTAAATCTTACGTTGAGTATTGTTCCGAGTCGCTATATATTTGGAGGTCTGTTTATCGCATCGTGCTTTGTCTCGATGGCTATCGGTACGGCAGTGGGTACTATTGTGGCACTGATTCCTGTTACGATTGCAATAGCCGAGCAGATTGGTTGCGATGTGGCGAGTCTTTCGGCTACGGTTGTCGGTGGAGCGTTCTTTGGCGACAATCTATCGTTTATTTCGGATACGACCATCGCTGCGACACAGACACAAGGCTGCCGTATGCGTGAGAAGTTCTTGACCAATGCCCGTATTGTCTTTCCTGCGGCAATTTTGGTCTTGCTGATCTATATTTACGGCTCGCAGACGGTTGCTGATACGATTCACTCTATTTCGGTTGAGTGGTATCGTGCATTGCCCTATCTGTTGGTGATTTTGTTGGCATTGTGCGGAGTTAATGTATTGGTGGTGCTGTTGTGCGGAATTGTCTTTGCGGTTGTGATGGGTTTGGCGGGCGGAATGTTCAATTTTGCTGCGATGTTTGCCGCTGCGGGCGAGGGTTTGC
The DNA here is from genome assembly GCA_017501025.1 of Alistipes sp. Taxonomy (GTDB): domain Bacteria; phylum Bacteroidota; class Bacteroidia; order Bacteroidales; family Rikenellaceae; genus Alistipes. The sequence continues at coordinate 2,951 of JAFVXS010000157.1, read as the reverse complement.
AGCAGATGACCGACCTTATATTGGTAACGCTCTTGGCTGGCGGATTGATGAATATCGTTAAGGAGTCGGGCGGTTTTATCTACCTGACCCAACTGCTTACGAGTCGCATAAAATCGAGCCGTGGGGCGGAGATTGTTATCGTCCTGCTTACGGCATTGACAAATCTATGTACGGCAAACAATACAATTGCGATATTGACTTGTGGCTCTATTACGCGTGACCTTTCGAGCCGATACGGGATATTGCCACGTCGTGCGGCTTCGCTGATGGATACCGCTTCGTGCTGCACGCAGGGCGTAATACCTTATGGAGCACAGTTGCTTATGGCGGCAGGTCTGGCATCCATATCGCCTTTGGAGATAATTCCGCATCTGTACTATCCTATGGCGGTTGGTACTCTGCTGATGTTGTCGGTAATTTTCTCGCCACGCAATAGGGTGGTGTAGGGTTGAATTAGTAAAAAAACAGAGATATGAAAAACTACTTAACGATTATGCTTTATGCACTGTTGGCACTTTTGCTGACGGTTTCGTGTGCCGATTCGAATACGGTAGGCGATGTAGGTGACAAGGATGATGACCTTCCACCGGTAGAGAGACATAGCGTTGCGTTGATTGCATTTGAGAGTGAGGTTGCAGCAACCGAAGAGTCTGCCGATGTGGAGCTTCGATTGGAGTTGCAGTACGAAAAGGAGTATGTTGCAGTACAGGAGTTATCGCTGCGTTGCTATGCGGAGGGGGAGAGTGATGCGATTGTGGCAGAGTCACACGCAACGACAACGGATGGCTTTCGCTATGTTGCACATATTGAGGGATTATTGGCTGGCGACTACGAGTTGCAGGTGGTGGCAAAATATACCTCCGAGGGGGAGAGCCTTACCGAGACTATCGCCACACGCACCATTACGATTGTGCTGAAAGAGGCTGAACCCGACCCGGAACCCGACCCAACCCCAGCCAAAGAGGCTACGCTTACCTATGCCGAGGCCGCCGAGGCGGAGGCTGTTGCGGGCTATGGCTCGCCACGCACCTATAAAAATAGTTATGGCGATTGGGTGATTTGTGCCTACAATACGGGTAAGGCAATTCAGCTCAACGATGGCAAGGTTGCATATATCGGCACTCCAACTTTCGCAGAGAAGATAACCTCGCTTACGATTACTACTACGGAGAACTATACAGACAAAGTCTATATCTGTGGCGAGGCGGGAACGTCGTCAGAATCGCAGGTGCTGCTGACGGCAAAGTGTACTGATCGCTCGACCACAATCGATTTGAGTGAGTTGTCGGTTAGTATGTTCTATCTGCGTGCTGCGGCGTGTATTCGTATCGAGTCCTTAAAGTTGCTCTATGGAGGCGAGGGCGGTACAACTCCGGAGCCTGATCCGGAGCCAACTCCCGACCCTGACCCAACACCGGAGCCTGACCCGACACCTAATCCAAATCCCGATGATACAACGGGACTTTCGTGGGCAGAGTTACCGGTGATTACCGATGCAAACAACGATGGACGTATCGATAGCGACAATACGCTCTATTATGCTCATCACCTCTGTGCCGGCAATGAGAAAAATGCACAGGGCACGGGCAAGGCTCGCAATTTTACAGTATGTTACAGCGGCAAGCACCACTGTCCGGTATGGGTTGCAGCACCACGCCACTCGATGTACGAGCAGAAGAATGCAAGCCGTACCGATGCCTATGGTCGCGACCCAAAGATTCCGTCGTCGATTCAGTACAGCAGCAAATCGACAGGTGGCGGTTGCAACAAGGGACATATGCTCGGCTCGGCAGAGCGTCTATCGTCGGCTGCCACAAATCGACAAGTCTTCTATTACACAAACATAGCACCGCAGTACTCATCGTCGTTCAATACGGGTGGAGGTGCGTGGAACAATCTCGAAGACCATATCGACGATCTTGTCTGCCGCGATACGCTCTACATTGTTGTAGGCTGTTATTTCGACAACTTCTCGAAGAATGGTGCTTCGGCATCGCCAAAGACCATATCGTTTGGCGGACGTGGCGATGTATCGTGCCCTACAATGTTCTACTACGCACTGCTGCGTACCAAAAAAGGCTCGACGGGTAAGCGTGTGCAGGATTGCTCCGCTGCCGAGTTGCAGTGTGCCGCATTTGCTATCTGCCACAATATGCCGAAGGGTCACAAACCGCAGGCTGCCGATATGATGTCTATCAGCGAGTTGGAGCGTTTGACCGGTTTTACCTACTTCAACAATGTGCCTAACGCACCAAAAGATACATACAATCCATCCGATTGGCTGTAAGATAGTTGTCTAACAAGGTGATTTCTGCGTTACGCTTGCCCTCAAAATGCTCACATACGTCGAGTATGCTCCGCTTTTTCGGGCTTCGCAAGCCTTGAAATCCCTCTTGTTATACAACTTCAAACAAAAAGGGAGTGTCTAAAAAACTTGTTAGACACTCCCTTTTATTTTGCAGGTAATTTTCGAGGACTATTTTTTGAAAGCTAATCCCAACTCGATGTTGTCATACTTCTCCAATACGGAGGTTACGCTTTTCAGAGCCGAGACTTTCGAGCCGAGAGCGATAACAAAGTCCATAAACTTCTCGGTAGGGAATAGTAACTGCAACTCCTCGCCGCTGATATAGGCTTTACCCTTGATGTTGGCAAATTTACCGATGGTAAGCACAATCTCGTGTGTCGCTGCATCGAACGTATATTTACCGTCAATAGCCTTTTTGCCTATCGGCATAGAGAATGTGTTGTCGTCGTTGAAGGTAATTGAGCATATTCCCTCCTTAATTCCGATTTTTGCTGCAATATCTTCGATTTTGCCATTGACCACCGATGATATTGCCGAGCCACCGAGCGATGTGAGCATATCGTCGCTCGAAAGTTTGGTTGCAGGAGCCGAGTAGTTCCACGTTCCTACGATGGCTATCTGTGTCAGTTTGCCGCCCGTCGCT
>JAFVXS010000156.1 GCA_017501025.1 Alistipes sp. | reverse complement strand
CGGAGAAGAGGGTGCAGAGGGTGCTTTTATATTGGAGTTGAAAGTGCTTGCCGATGTCGGCTTGGTTGGCTTCCCTAATGCGGGTAAGAGTACGCTGTTATCGGTGGTATCGGCCGCAAAACCAAAGATTGCAAACTACGCCTTTACGACATTGGAGCCAAATCTCGGTATTGTCGAGGTGCGAGAGGGCCACTCTTTTGTAATGGCTGACATTCCCGGAATTATTGAGGGTGCTCACGAAGGTAAAGGTATCGGAACCCGTTTCTTGCGTCATATAGAGCGAAATTCAATACTGCTCTTTATGATTCCTGCCGATAGCGACGATATTTGCCACGATTACGATATTTTGTTGGGCGAATTGACTCAATACAACCCCGAATTGTTGGATAAAACACGTCTTTTGGCTATTACAAAGTGTGATATGCTGGATGATGAACTTATCGAACAGATGAAGGCTCATCTGCCACAGGGTATAGAGACCATATTTATCTCTTCTGTTTCGGGATTGAATATAACCCAACTAAAAGATATGATTTGGAGAGCTTTGCAAGAGTAGTTTTCGGTATAAAGGCGGCTATCCTATGCTGCTTTGCGTTTTGGTCGTATGAATCTGTCGTAGCACAAGATTTATACGACTATCGCTATTATAAGCTATTCGAAACAATCGAAGATTACGAAAAGGAGAAGAGCGACTCACTGCAAAATGTTACCAACACACCTCGTAAAAGATGTAATACCAGACTGCTCGACTACAACCTCTCCCATATCCGTTTTATGCGACGAGGAGAGGGTTACAACGAGCATACTACCCTATTTCACGGTGTAGCGGTCGAGGGTCTTAATCGTTCGAGCTTTTGGCGATTGGCACTCCAATCATCCTCCGATTATGGTGTTTCAGCCAGCAGTAATTATGTTGGTAGTCGTGCCGCTCAAACCGAAATAGTTATCGATTCCCTTGCCGAGGAGCAGCAACGTGTCAATGTAAACATATCGAGTAGAAATGCACCATTTGGCGTAGCTTATAACGGCACATTCCGCATTGGCAAACGTTGGCAGATTGCAGCAGAAGTTCGTGCAAAAACGGGACGTGATATGCACGTAGATGGGTTGTATGCAAATCAGGCAACGATAAATGCAACGGCTTTATGCCGTATTGACACCCTGCAACAAGTATCGTTGCTATTTACGATGTCGCCATCGGAGCGTTCTACTCGTCAATCATCCGTTAAGGAGGTGTTTGAGCTGACCAACAACAACCTTTACAACCCTTCGTGGGGTCTGCAAAACGGCAAAATACGCAATGCCAATGTTCGTCGTAATCTGTTACCCACACTTGCCGCTGCATACGAACGTTGCATAGATAAAAATTGGCAATTTGAGGTCGCTATGGCAGCTCGGCTCGGAACAGAGCGTTACAGTATGCTCGATTGGCTAAATGCACAAACGCCACGTCCAGACAACTATCGTTATCTGCCGAGCTACTACGAAGATTTCGATATATCCGATGCTATCACCCAAGCGTGGCTCGCAAATGACAAACGCTATACGCAGATTGATTTTGATGAGCTTATTGCCCGAAATCGCCTCCAAAACGGCAATTCGGTCTATGTCATAGCAGATCGCACAAGTCGTATTACCCATTTTGAAGCAAATGCAGCAGCAACAAAGAGGCAGGGTCGCCACACCTACTCTATTGGAGCCAATTTCTCGTATGACCGTCATCGCAACTATAAGCAGATGCGGGATTTGCTTGGTGGCAAATACATTGTCGATATAGATTACTATTTGATTGACGACGACACCTTCTCCAATGCTCTGCAAAACGATTTGAACAGACCCAACCGCAAGATATCGGAGGGCGACCGCTACGGTTACGACTATGCTCTGTCGCAACGTCTGTTTGCTCTGTTAGGACGGTATGATTATCGGGCAGAGAAGCTATCTCTGCAACTCGCTGCCCGCATTGGTTACGCAGATTGGCAACGCAAGGGCTTCTTTCGCAAGGAGTTGTTTGCTGCAAACTCGTTCGGAAAATCGGCACTACTTACATCGATACCATTTACACTCTCGGCTGCTGCGGAGTATCTCATAAACGAAAAGCACTCGCTCGATGGCGGCATACTGTTCGATAGTCGTTCGGCAGAGGGCGAAGATTTGTTCATACAGGCAGAGTATAACAACCGCACCATAAATCAGCCAAAACAAGAGCAACTGTTCAAGGCAAATATCTCCTATGAGTACCATACAGAGAGTTTTGAACTACGCACTACGCTCTTTTTACGTTCACTACGCAATGTGACCGATGTCGGAACTATGTATGATGATACAGCTATGCAATATGCCGATGTGGTCACATCACGCATCAACAGCCTTGCATACGGTAGCGAAATCGAACTGCGATGGCGACTGAACGACCATTGGAGAGTATCGGCAGCAGTCAGTGCAATGTCGTATCGATATAGTTCAAATCCGATAGTCACCATCTATGCTGACCGTGATAATTCGCTAATTGCCGACCATATTGAGTCATTTGCAGAGGGTTGTCGCATAGGCAATGCTCCTCAAATTGCAGCGGTTGCCGAGGTGCGTTATTATAACAAAGGATGGGGAGTATCGCTCGATGCCAACTATGCAGGCCTTCGCTACGTTGCACCATCGTTTGTACGTCGGACACAACGTGTTGCCTATCAAGCCTCGTCGCCCGAAATCTTCAACGAATTTGTCAATCAACAACGTTTGGGCGATGCTTTTACCATCGACTTGTCGCTATCCAAAACTTTTTGGCTCTCAAATTACGACAAACGCCCATACAAAACCTCTTTTACACAGAGGTTTATCGACCGACACCCACGCTCTCGTATTACGATATATTTTGCGGTACAAAATCTATTGGGTAGTCGCAATATAATACATAACGGCTATGAATCGTCGAGATTGTGGCGACAGAGTATTGCAGGACATCCAACCTATCGACCACAAGCAAATCGCTATTTGTATGCTTATCCGCGAACGTACTACCTGTCGGCAACATTTACATTCTGATAAAATAATAGCGACCTATCGAACGATGTTCAACAGGTCGCTGTTTTTGGTGTCGTAAGATTGATTATTTTACGATTTCGCTCAACTGACCGAACAACTCACCAAAAGCCTCGCCGATTTCACGACGCAATGCTGCATAGTAACGACGTACCAACAACGCGTTGTGTGGCTCGGTTGGATTGTTTGCCTTAACAAAGAGCTCGTTGCGAAGTTCAACACCCTTCTGCATTACCTCGAAAATCTCCTTATCCTTGTTAGGTTGCATATAGATTGCCATATCGCAATCGAATACCAACTCTTCAAGACAATAGTCAATCTCCTTCTTCAAAATTCTCAAATTTGCCATAATTATATGCTTTTAAGTTACACTTACTCTGCGTATTATATAGGCAAAGATAGGAATAAGTTGTGACTATACAAACAATCTCGACTATTTTTTTTGAGTTCTCACTCTATTTCTTGCGTTTATGGCGTTTGTGATGCTCCTTTTCGGGCAGTTCGACAATAATACCGGTCTCTTCACTCTCGATTATCGCAACCGGTTGTGGTTTATTTTCTACCGCATCTGTTGCAGGCTCTCTCTTCTGCACGCTGGCTTTTGGTATGTTGGTGGCAACCGTGACTACCTCGTTTGTACCGTAATCAAAACATATATCGGCACGTCGCATTGTCGGTAAGATATTTGTTTCGAGATATTGCCACGAATCTTTGTGGTTACGCAGAGCATTCTCTTTGTCGCGTTCGCCCATCGAACTATCGGAGATTATCTTCAACACCTGCTCTTTGTTAGGAATCGTAGAAGCATTGACCGCATCGATGCACTCGTTCCAAGTATAAGCGTGCGACGATACCATAGGTTGAATATTTGGATAGTGGTCGTTGAGATACTCGTCGAATGTTGCTCCACGATTTGCGGCAAGCATAATATTAAATTCGCGATTCCCGTCGGGCGAAGCATAGCCACGAATATTTACCGCCGATACGTGCATTGCGGTATCTTTGAGTTTCTCGACAAATGCCCCAAGTTGTGCCAGATGGTCTGCGTTGTGAGAGAATGTCGGTACAAGTGTGGCTAGATCCAACTGAAAATGGAGCGAATATTTGGCATCTGTTCCGTTGTGGTGTCGTACCAAATAGCGTTTTACGATTTGGCCGTTTTGGTGAGTCTCGTTGAGCAGAATCGTGTCGGCACGATGGCTCGATTGTGCATTGGCACTCACAATAAGCGTCATTGCAAAGGCTGAAAGTAGGTAAATCTTTTTCACGGTATCAATATTTATATGTTCGTCTGGCATAGAGCAACAATCAAGCCACGCATTTTGGGTCGTACTGAAAGATTATTTGCCCGAAAATTTGTGGTATAAACGAAATTTGCTAACTTTGTCTTTGTTATGAGCAGTGAAAAACGCGACGTTAATGATATGACCTTCTGGGAGCATTTGGATGCAATGCGTCCCGGTATATTTCGCACCTGTATTGCTATGGTGGTCGTTGTTGTGGTCGCATTTCTGATGAAAGATTACCTGATGGAGATAATTATGGGGCCATCTTCTCCAAAATTTCCTACAAACAGCTGGCTTGCTCATTT
>JAFVXS010000155.1 GCA_017501025.1 Alistipes sp. | reverse complement strand
ATCTCCATACCAAGACGGCACATCGACGCCACATCGAAACGGAACTTCACCGGTGCACGTCGCTGTGTATATTTATTTTGTGTCGAACATACGTGAGCCGCAAGAATATTTGCAGGATAGAAGTTCAACGCACCCCACTGAATATAGATACGGTGCAACGCCTCGGTCTGGTCGCTCGACCACAACTCCTGGAAGTATGGCAAGTAGCCGTAATTCATACGGTAGCCACCCGATACACAAAGCTGTATAACAAGATCGGGATAAGCCTCTCTAACACGTTTCAGCACTTTTTGAAGTCCAAGATGGTGGTCAACATAGAGATTCGACTGCAAAGCCTTTGGCAGATACTGCGACGATGCATTCTTCATATGCATATTGTGATCCCACTTAATATAGGCAATCTCGGGATTCTCCTTCATCAAATTATCGACAACACCAAACACAAAGTCTTGTACGTCCGGATTGGTTAAATCCAACAACAGTTGTGTCTTTCCACGTCCATAATTTGGCTCATAAGCATCGTGACGCAACACCCAATCGGGATGTTTCTCATATAACTCACTATATGTATTGACCATCTCCGGCTCAATCCAGATGCCAAATTTCAGACCCTTACTCTTGGCATAGGTAATCAGACCTCCGATACCCTCCGGCAATTTTGCCTTGCATACCTGCCAATCGCCCAAGCCGCCTTTATCGCTATTATCGCGAACATATTTATTACCAAACCAACCATCGTCCATAACAAACATTTCGCCACCCAATCGAGCAAAATCGTTCATCATCTCGTTCATATTGGTCTGTGTTATATCCTGACGCACACCCTCCCACGAGTTGAGCAGCAAATCGCGAGTGCGGGTACCGTGGAGAATATGGTGACGGCGAGCCCAAGTGTGGATATTTCGAGTAGCCTGACCCTTGCCTTTTGTCGAATATGTAAGAATCAACTCCGGAGTCTTAAATGTCGCCTTCCCCGCAAGCGTATAGTCCGCACCAACAGGGTTGATGCCCGCAAATATCATAATGGGCTTACCCGAAATGCGATTATTCACAAATTCGATATGGTGATTTCCCGTCCAAGCGAGAGTTGCAGCAATAACATTACCCATTGTTTCGTGCATCATACCATCGGTACCAAGCATAAACGAGGCATTGTTATGCACCGAAGAACGACCTCCGTCCTGCGTCGAAATAATCTTGATACCCTCCGTAAGCGGCTCGATATTCTCGTTATTCTCGTTGCCGTGGTCACCGTCGAGGTGCAACAAATAGCACTCCTGCGACTTGACAGGCAGGGCTGCCGACATATATTTCTGCAAAACGATAGGTTTCTTCCCCTCATTGACATACTCTGCCCACATCTTCATCACATCGCAATCCGTATAGGCATCATAATGCAGACGCAACACAAATGGATGTGCCACATCACGCAACGTAACAGTAAGTCGGGACAATAGACCCTCCTCGGTCTGCTCTACGCTTTCGACCACAAGATTGGTGGCATTGTCACCGTCAGAGTGCTTAATAAGGCAGGCGTGTGGCTCCGAACAATCGGTACCAAATGCACGAAATGCTTGATGCTTAATCGAACGATGCGACGCAAATACATCCTGCAATGAAGCCTTCGAGCCATAGTAACGGAAATAGAGAGGTTTACCCTCTTGTGCCGTCAATACCAAAGTGGTATTAGGAGTCGAAAGCAGATAATCTTTCGCTGTGACTACTGACGTAATGGTCAGTGCAAGCGTAAAAACAATAAGTCTTTTTAAGTTTTTCATTCTATTTGGTTTTGTGTTTTTGGATACTACTCTACGGTTACAGATTTCGCAAGATTTCGTGGCTGATCAACATTACGACCCTTGTTTACAGCGATGTAGTATGCCAACAACTGCAATGGAATCGCCGTAAGAAGCGGAGTGAGCGGCTCAACTATGGCCGGAATCTCCAAAACGTGGTCTGCCAATGCCGATACAACCTCATCGCCCTCGGTCACAATTGCGACAACCTTGCCGCCACGAGCCTTAACCTGCTGTATATTGCTGACGGTCTTTTCGTAAACCTTATCCTTGATTGCAATAACTACCGACGGCATATCGACATCGATAAGTGCAATCGTTCCGTGTTTCATCTCGGCAGCAGGATAGCCCTCGGCGTGGATATACGAAATCTCTTTGAGTTTCAACGCACCCTCCAACGCCGACGGATAGTTGTAGCCGCGACCTAAATATAGGAAGTTGTGTGCATAGGTAAATATCTTTGCCAAATCCTCGATTTTACCGTTCAGACGGTCGAAGATATCCTGAATCAACGTAGGCACACGTCGTAAATCGGTTGCAACAGTTTCGAGTGTCTCCTCGCTAACCTTACCACGCATCTGTCCCACCAACAGTGCCAACATTGCCAATACGGTCACTTGTCCTGTAAATGCCTTGGTCGAAGCCACACCAATCTCGGGTCCTACGTGAATATAACAGCCCGAATGGGTTGCTCGCGGAATCGAGGAGCCGATTACGTTGCAGATGCCGAAGACAAACGCACCCTGCGACTTGGCAAGCTCCAATGCTGCCAACGTATCGGCGGTCTCACCCGATTGCGATAGTGCGATAAGCACATCGCCCTTATTTACGACAGGGTTGCTGTAACGGAACTCGCTTGCATACTCCACAACAACCGGAATACGACAGAAATCTTCGATAAGGTGCTTACCTATCAAAGCAGCGTGCCACGACGTACCACAAGCAACAATTATAATGCGTTGGGCATTGATAAACTTCTCACGGTTTTCGATTACGCCCGACAACACAACGCTCTTGGCATCGGATGAGATACGTCCGCTGATACAATCTGCCAACGTACGAGGTTGTTCGAAAATCTCTTTCAACATAAAGTGTGGATAGCCACCCTTTTCGAGCTCATCGATACTCATCTTCAACTCGGTGATATGAATCTCCGACTCATCGGTATTATGTGCATCAAAGATATGCAAACCCGTTTGATGATTGATAATAGCCACCTCGCCATCATTGAGATAGACAACCTTATTTGTGTACTCTATTATCGGCGTAGCATCCGAAGCAAGAAAATACTCGTTATTCTCGCCGACTCCAATTACAAGCGGAGATGATTGACGTGCCGCAATTATCTCGTCGGGCTTCGACTTATCGATAACCGCAATGGCATAAGCACCGACAATTTGACGTGTAGCCTCACGCACTGCATCGAACAACGAACAGCCATTGGTCTGCATAATGTAATCTATCAACTGTACAACCACCTCGGTATCGGTTTCGCTGACAAACTTATAGCCGTGCAGCGTAAGAGCCTCTTTGAGGACGTTGTAATTCTCGATTGTACCGTTATGCACCAACGCCAACATCTGCGATTGCGACACGTGTGGGTGTGCATTGATATCGTTCGGCTCACCGTGAGTAGCCCAACGGGTATGTGCAATACCTATGCAACCATCCAAATCTTTGCTCTGGGTAAAATGTTCCAAAGCCTCCACCTTACCCTTCGACTTATATATATTGAGGTCGCCCGATGCATTAATCATCGCAACACCCGACGAATCGTAACCGCGATACTCCAAACGATGCAAACCCTGAATAAGAACGTCGTACGCACGACGCTGTCCCAAATAACCAACTATACCACACATAACTGTTACTGTGTTAAATTTATTTTAGTACTTAACGTTTTGTTTCACAATACTTTGTGCCTCGCACGCACTTGCACGCACGCACTATTGCCACGCAAAGATAATAAAAGTTGGAAGAAATAGTCGCAATCACAAACAAAAAACGTATCTTTGCGGAGAGATTTTTTATTGACATAACAACAACTTTGATTCTGATATGAAAAAAGAGTGGAATGACGTGAAAGAGTTTCACGAAAAGTTTGGGCACCCAGTTGCCAAGCAACCTGTAATGATTAGCAAGAAACGTGCTTTGAGTCGTGCGAAGTGGATGAACGAAGAGGTTGCCGAATTTTTGATTGCCGACGACATCTATGAGCAGGCCGATGCGATGATTGATTTGATGTACTTTGCACTCGGAACAATGGTAGAGATGGGGCTCGAAGCGGACGAACTCTTCGAAATCGTACAACGTGCAAATATGGCGAAGTTGTGGCCCGACGGAAAACCTCACTACAACCCAAAAGACAACAAGGTTATCAAACCCGAAGGTTGGGAGGACCCTGCTCCGAAAATACGTGCCTATATTGACTCGGTAATCGAAGCAAAAAAAGGTCTTTAACAAACTGGATAAATGGGGCTGATTTTTGCATATATAGTCGTCGCCTCGATAGTCGTAGGTCTATCGATTAAGGCGTCGAACTATGTCGACTTTCTCGATCGTAACACAAAACTTTCGGGGGCATTTTTAGGCGGAGTTCTACTCTCGGCCGTAACGTCGTTGCCCGAACTTATTACCAGCATATCATCGATTCTGCTAATCAACAAACCGAGTCTGTGTATTGGCAATATTTTAGGTAGTAACCTCTTTAATTTGGCGGTTTTGGCAACAGTCGGGCTCTTCTCGATTCGTCACTTTGCCGGCAGCAAAATTTCGCAAGGCAACATTGCGGTAGCCCTGTTTGTAACACTGATTTATGGTGCTTCAATTTTGAACTGGTTCAATATCATAAATTTCGAAATTGCAACCATAAACACACTGACAATCATTATATTATTACTCTACGTCGGAGGCGTAAAATTTCTGGCTCGCGACAACAACGGCTCCGAAACAGACGAGTGCAAAATCT
>JAFVXS010000154.1 GCA_017501025.1 Alistipes sp. | reverse complement strand
CGGATATTTGATGCACGCCAAACAGCAGCCTGCTCATCCTCGGTAAAGATGTATTTGTTAGGGTCTATGCCGGCAATCGGAGCCGAATCTTTGATAGCGTTGAGCAGAAAGACGTTGTACATAAAATTTTTTGCATCGATTTTGCTTGCTACGCTGCTGTTCTCCCTGAAAATACGGTTCATAAATGGCTGCGGGTCGGGCATATACGCACGGCGGAGCGAATCGCTTAACGGAATAGCATCCTGTTTTATGCTGTTGAGTCCAGCATAGGCCTTCAAATAGGCGTTATCCTCGCTCGACTCCATACGCACCTCAATATCCGGAACTAATCGTGTGTATTCACTGACGGCAGATGCCATCGACAAAATACAACGAGGGACAATCGTCGAACGACAATCCAATCGACACGCCTTGCCTTTGGCAGTAGAGAAAATCTCCGGGAAATTATGCACCATACGTCGGGCGATACCACGATGCTGCTCCATACCGACCTGCGTGAGTTCGCCGTTGCGGTTTTCGGCATCGGCAGCCAACATCTTGCAGTCGAGCAGATAGCGTTTGCCGAGTTCGGTCAGTTCATCGGCATCGTATGCACTTTGCAGCAATGGAAGCGTCTTCTTGTAGATACTGGTGCCCGAATGCCAACGAGAACCGTGACGACTTAATTGGCTGATGTAAAAAGGTTTGTACCCCTTTGGTGCAGGCGATAACGTCTTGTCGATATTTTCAATAGGATAGACGCGGTAGAGTTCGGTCATATACTTTGCATCAAAAGAGCGAATCTCCTCCGTGCTCTGCGATTGTGCCGTAAAGGCGATGCAGAGGATAATCGTAAGTAGAATAAGTCGTTTCATTATTTATTTCGCATAATCTCTAAAATTAAACGGTCGGTTTCACGCATACCGCATCGACCTATATCCGTTAGATTGCGTATGCATACATCAACATCGTCGTCGATAATGCCCTCTGTCGATGTTGTATGACGATGCTCCATAGCAAGTGCGGCTGATAGAATAGCAGTAGCTACTCCGCTGGTAACTTTCAGCGAACAACTCGGTTTGGCTCCGTCACAAATCATTCCCGTAATGTTGGCGACCATATTCTTTATGGCGTAGGTAATCTCTTCGTAACCGCCGCCCATAAGATGCGTAATGCCGCAACTCGAACCTGTTGCAGCTACCACACAGCCACATAGTGCCGATAATCGTCCGAGACTCTCCTTAATGTATATTACGGTCAGATGACTCAACGTCAATGCCCTTACCAACTCTTCGTGCGATGCGTTATGCTCTTCGCCAAAAATAACTACGGGAATAGTTGCGGAGATACCCTGATTTCCACTACCCGAATTGCTCATAACGGGCACCATTGCTCCGCTCATTCGGGCATCACAAGCACCGCTGGTGTAGGATAAAATCTTCGTGAAGAGCGTCTTGCCAAAAATGCTGCCTTGCGGTTTGTCGTGCAGCAGACGTCCGAGACCGTGACCATAATCGCCCGTGAAAGATATCTCGGCAGCTCGTTTGTTCATCACGGCAGATTCCCACACAAACTCAATATCTTCGATAGGCACATTCATTGCAAAATCATATACATCTCGCAAAGAGAGGTTTAATGATTGCTCCTGACAGTCGCTTTCGCCGTGAGAGCCCGAAATGGAAGACTCCGATATCGGCAAGCCGTTGCGACACATCTTCGTAAAGTTGGTATGTGTGCCCTCTATCGTTGCCGATGCCGTTTCGCTACCATCGCTTACCGTTACCTCGATATAGAGAATCTGGTCGGTTTCGGTGTTTATATCTATCTTGATAGGGTGCTGCTCAATATAGGCCTTTGCTACCTCTACGGCTTCTTTATCGGTGCGACGAAGTACCTCCAAACCTGCGGCAGCATCACCGATAGTGGCACCCAGTGCGATGGCTATCGGCAGACCGGTCATACCGGTATTTGGAATACCGACACCCATTGCATTCTTGTATATGTTCGGGCTTAACGATGCATCGATTTTTGTCGGTTGCGAGCCGAGAATCTTTACGGCTTGGGCTGTGCATAACGCTACGGCGATAGGTTCTGTGCAACCGATAGCCGGAACAACTTCGCGATGAATTGTTTTGATGATTTCGGAGTAGTTGCTCTGTTTCATAATTAGTGCTGGCTGATTAGATACCAAATGTATATTGCGTATGCGAGGAGGTATATTACACCCTCGCTACGAGTGATTTTGCGATGACCGATGGCGAATGCCGATACAAGTACAACAACTGCGACCAAAACCATTGTCGCAAGGTCAATGTATGTGATATCGGACATTGTAAGTGGCGAAATGGTGCCGCAAAAACCCAATATCAGCAGGATATTTGCCACGTTCGAACCCAAAACATTGCCCAAAGCCAACGCAGCGTGCCCTTTGAACATAGCAGCGATACCTGCGGCCAATTCGGGG
>JAFVXS010000153.1 GCA_017501025.1 Alistipes sp. | reverse complement strand
CGCATCGTTGGGAGAGTTCGAGCAGGGACGACCTATCATCGAACGCATCCGTGAATTGAAACCAGACCACAAAATTCTGCTTACGTTCTACTCGCCATCGGGTTACGAAATTCGCAAAAACTACGAGGGTGCCGATTATGTCTTCTACATACCTGCCGATTTGCCTTGTCGTGTAAAGCGTTTTCTGGATATTGCCCACCCCGAAATTACAATATTCGTGAAGTATGAGTTTTGGCTCAATATGTTGTCGGAGATGAGGGCTCGCTCAATGAGGGTATTCCTCGTATCGGCAATCTTCCGCAGCAACTCCGTATTTTTCCGACCTTGGGGCGAGTTGTGGCGAGTTGCACTCGATACCTACGAGACAATCTTTGTACAGGATGAGGCTTCGCAGCAACTGCTTTCGGGATTGGGCTATGACAATGTTATTGTTGGTGGCGATACCCGTTTCGACCGTGTGGCACAGATTGCCAAAAATAGCCATAAAATCGAACTTGTAGAGCGTTTTAAGGGCAATTCGCGACTCTTTGTTGCCGGTTCGACCTGGGGTCCCGACGAGGAGATTTTGTTGGATATTATTGAGTCGAATCCCGATATAAAGTTTGTGATTGCACCGCACGAGATGGAGCAGGAGCGTATAGCGTCGCTTCAAAGTCGCATAACACACAAAGCATTGCGATATACGGAGTATGTCGAACGCACGGATGATGCAGCGGTAGAGTCGGCACAGGTGCTGATTTTGGACACGGTAGGTATCTTGTCGTCGGTGTATAGTTATGCCGAGTGGGCATATATTGGCGGCGGCTTCGGTGTAGGCATCCATAACACTCTCGAAGCAGCAACATTCGGACTGCCATTGGCATTCGGACCGAACTATCAACGCTTTAAGGAGGCTTGCGATATGATATCGATAGGCGTGGCCTCGTCGGTGACCGATGCGGAGTCGTTGCGTGGGTGGTTTGAGCCGTTGCGTGACGATGCGGCACTGCTGGCGGAGCAGTCGATGCGTATTCGGGAATACACCGTAAAGCACCAGGGTACAACGGAGATTTTTGTTAAATCTGTTATTTCGTAGGGCTGAAAAACTCTTCGGTAGGTAATATCCGATATGTCACTTCCATCCATCCGCTCCAACTTTTTCTATAAGGCTCTGCTGACAATATCTACCTATGTTGTCAGCTTTGTGACATTCCCTTATGTTTCGAGGGCTTTGGGTGTTGAGCGGGTTGGTTTAGTAAATTTTGTCGATAATACGGTCAGCTACTTTATGCTCTTTGCAGCATTGGGCGTGGTACTGCTTGGTACACGTGAGATAGCTATGGCTCGTGACGATAAGGAGGAGCGTTCGCGTGTATTCTGCTCCGTGTTGGGGCTTAATATGCTATTTACGATTATTACGCTTATTGTCTATGCAGTGATAGTGCTGTCGGTTGGGCGTTTTGCCGAAAATGCCTCGCTCTTTTGGGTTGGTGCAGCGAAGATTCTCTTTACGACCTTCCTTGTAGAGTGGCTCTATACAGGTTTGGAGAACTTCCGCTATATTACGCTGCGAAGTTTGGCAATCAAACTGCTCTATGTGGTTGCGATATTTCTTTTTGTACGTTCGAGTGACGACTATTTCCTCTACTTTGTGATGACGGTGATGACCGTTGTTGCAAATGCTCTGATAAATATTCTTTACGCCAAAAACTTTGTAAGTTTGAATTGGCGTTATCTGCTCAACGTAAAGCGATATTTCCGCGAGAATATAATGCTCGGCATATATAGTATTATGACCTCGATGTATATTACATTTAACGTGATGTACCTCGGATTGGTTGCCGATAATGTGCAGGTTGGCTACTATACGACCGCTTTCAAACTCTATACGATAATGATGGGTCTCTTCTCCTCATATACGAGTGTGATGATGCCGCGTATGAGTGCATTGCTGGCGGAGGGTAACAATGATGCGTTCCGTCATAGTATCAGAGTGTCGTTCGACGGAATGATGCGATTTATTGTGCCATTGACGCTGTCCGTAATAGTCTTGGCTCCCGAAATCATAGGTGTTATCTCGGGCTTGGGCTTCGAGGGTCCGGTTCAACCGATGCGTATTATTATGCCGGCAGCGATTGCGGTGGGTATTGCACAGGTTTTGGCAATTCAGGTGCTTATGCCGCTGCGTCGCGAGAAGGTGCTGCTCGTAGCCTCGATTGTGGGAGCGGTTGTGGGTCTGACAATCAACATAACGATTGTGCCTACGCTGCAAAGTGTCGGTTCGGCAGTTGTTTTGTTGGCTTCGGAGATAGTCGTAACGCTTACCTATGTGGCGTATGTTGTCCGCCATAAGTTGATACCTCTGCCGTTTGATGCTATTCTGCAAAATCTTTGGCTTTCGTTGCCTACGGTAGCAATCTGTATTGCCTGCTCCTATTTTATAGAGAACGACTTTGTTGCAGTCGGTGTTGCATTGACCGCAGGGGGTGGAATCTGGGCAGTGCTTAACGCCAAACACCTTAAAAGATATCTGTCACGTCGTTAGATGTCGCATACAAAATAAAAAAGAGCCTGCTTAACCGTTGTGTTAGGCAGGCTCTGATTTTAGGTTTATAACCGTTTAGCGGTTGAAGTCAAAGTGTGCAGTCTCGATTTTTTTGCCGAGGCGGAGAGGTTGTTGCAAGGCGGAGAGGCGACTTGTGCCGAGCATCAATTTCGTAGAAGACGTTGTCTCCGCAGGTGCAAGCTCTGCAATGCCGTTGAACGATGGAATCTCATCACTCAACGTGTAGTATTGTCCGCCCTGATAAGCAACCAACATCATTGCCACAAGCTTTGGATAGCCGGGGTCGTTCAATCCATAGCGAACAATTGCACGTTTGCCATTTTCGAGAACTCCCGCAATAGCAATACCGTAGTTGCCATTATCGAGTCCGTAGTGTTTGCCCGCATCGTTGAGGCCTACAAGATGAATATCGCCTACGCTGCCATCGCTGAACTCGTAATTTTGTGCGACAACCTGTGCGTAGAATATCACATCGTTACGTGCTGTCGAGTACTCTCCGGCAACAGCGAATGGAAGTCCCTGCAAGCCCATCAGATTTATCGACTTATTCGCCACTTTGCGACCGATAACCACATTGTTCGAGATGTTGTTATCGCCCTTGAAAACCCAGTCGCCGAGCCACGACGAGTAGAGAGCCGTTGGAGCCTCCTCCTCGATGTGGAATGTCTGCGATACGGCATACAAACCGCTCACTTCGCCCTTCGAGGTGATACCCATAGCCAATGCAATGTAGTAACCCGGATCGAGGTGGTCGAACGCATCGATACCATTGCCACGGAAGAGCATATCGTTCAGTGTGAGCGATGCTCCATAGGCTGCATTGTGCGATTCGAGGTATGCTGTCAGACTATCGATCAACTGCTCGCCAAATTCGCGGAGTTGCGATGGGTTTGATGGGTCATATTCGCGGGCATAGACAACCGAGATTATATAAGGGTTATTGTCGGTGCTGTTTACAGTCACGGTGTGCTTATACTCTGTTCCATTGACCGTTCCGACACCTGTGTAGGCAATGCTCCACGCAGGATTTGGGAGCATATTGTCGTAAACCTCATCCTCGCCATCGCCATCGCCCTCTCCGTCGCCATTGCTCGAGAGGGTAGTGAACTCAACTACGGCGTGCTCGCCATAAACAACGCCATCCTCGGTAAGACCGAAAGCGATATACTTGTAGGTGGTGTTTGGCGAGAGTGGTGTCAAAATCTTGGTGTAGTTCTTGTTGAAAATCAACTGCGAGTCGAGGTCGCCCTCTTGCAATGTTGCGACACACTCCTCTATAAGCTGACTCTCGCGAGTAGTGACGTCGGTTGTAAGGAGTCCATACCAACTATCTGCGGTCTTTCCGTTGTGCGAGACCTTAATTTTGGCAGAGGTTGCGGTGATGTTATCGACATCGGCTGCAAAAACCACTGCATCCTTCTCGCCTCCGCCCGACTCCGAGCCCTTTTCACAAGCCGATAGGGCTATGGCAGCAAATGCCACCATAGCCAATCGGAGAATATTTTTCATCAAGTTCATATACGTTGATTATTTATACTCTTTGTAAAGATAAATTGCACCCCTGCCTGTTTGGGTTGGAGCATAAGAAGCAAAAGTTTTTGAAGCTTGAGCATCATTAAACATAATGGTAGTCTTGGTATTGGTTGTTTTAGAAACCAATGTAGCCTTACCATCCGCTGCTATATCAATTGTCCACGAGCCCTCTTGTGCAAGAGTGGATTTCAATTTGAGAGAACCACTTGTGACATTCAGATATCTACTCTGGCTGTCACACTTAAATGCCCAAGTACCGGCATAATCAGCGAGTCCGCTTTCGAGTGTGAACTGCTCTACACCCTCTACACTGCTAATTGAATCTCCTTGAAGTTCAATTTCAATAGCAGGGTTAGATGATGGATTTGACGATGTATATGTCTTAATAGCATAGTCAATAGTTTCATCTACGCTCTTGGCTGCAATAATAACCTTATCGCCTACTGCCAACTCGCTCAAATTGGTAACAAGGAACCAACCAGTCTTTACCGATGGGTGGTTCTTCTGTCCAATCTTTACCGATACAGAAGTCGCACCATAAGTAAAGTCAAATATGGCATTACGCGAACCGCCACTATTTGTTGCAAATGTTACAGTTGCAGTTGCGGCATTTGCGGTGTAGTTGAATGTTACAAAGTCGTATTCCTCTGCTGGTGCACCATTAATAACTCCATCAACAGGCAGCATATTACCCTCTGTTGCAAGAGTAATTGTTGCCGAGCCTCCCTCATAACCAATAAGTTCAGGCGAAGCTTTTGCAGTGAGTCGATAGTATCCCTTATAAATAGAATGGTATGTAGAGCTACCACCGTTTTTGCTGCCCATAGGAACGGTAGTAACGGTTATAACATCACCAACCTTAACGTCTATATCATCGTGACCCCATACAGCATCACCAGCTTCGGTGTACAGATATTTGATATTTGCGACATTGCCATTCTCGTCCTCCAAAACATAAGCAGTAGAAGAAGATGTCGCCAAAGTCTTAACCTTACCAGTGAGTTTATAGACAGCGGTTAAATCCTTTGACAAAACCGCAAAATCGGCAATAGAGATTACCGTAGGAGCTTTCTTCTGCTCAATAGTGAATGTCCAAGGCACCAATGTCTCTTCACCTCTCGAAGCAGTAATAGTTACCGTAGCCGAACGTGCAGCACTTGTATCGGTATTAGCCTCTGCGGTATAGGTGATTTTCTCTGCATTGTATGCCACTGTGAGCCAATCGGCATCGTCGCTAACCGAGATGGTCCAGTCGCCAACATAATCGAATATAACCTCGTCGATTGCGGTAGCGGTCTGTGTAGCATCCTCGGATATAATAACTTTCTCGTCAATTTTAGGTACGGTGATATGTGCCTCCACAGTAGGAATAGTGCGTTTTGCACCTACAAGACGATAGATGCAGACAGCCTTTCCGGCATCTGTCGAGCTATAACAAGCAAAATAACGAGATGTAGCAGAGGAATTACTGTGGTTGTAAATCATCTGCTTCGAAGAGCCTGTTGAATTAGTCGCTATAATAGCGGCAACACCATTGTCGATAGTTACATCGAATTGGGTCTCTACACTATAATAAGAGAGCAGTTTGAGATACTTACT
>JAFVXS010000152.1 GCA_017501025.1 Alistipes sp. | reverse complement strand
TGGTTGGTCTCGTTCAGTCGTTCGACTCTATCCAGGCTGCAGGTGATATCAGCCCAGCACTCGTTGCAGGTGGTATGAAAGTCGCCCTCCTTACTACTCTCCTTGGTCTGATTGCAGCTATGGTTCTCCAAGTGTTCTACAACTACGTTATCGTTAAGATCGACGGTATGGTAAACGAGATGGAGGATGCTTCGATCACTTTGACCGACATTTTGACTGCTTACAGCAAGAAATAATTTTGACTTAACAACAATCGTAGAAACGAAGTTATGAAAAAGATGTTAAATATATTGTTGGGACTTCTGTTCGCCATCACAGCCGTAATGGTTGGTTGGGCTGCTATTTCGGGCGGTGCAGAGGTAGCCATCAGTTGCAACCTCATTTGGGGCTACGTATTGCTTGTTATAGCAATCGTCAGTGTCTTGTGGGCAGCTATTAAGAGTATGATGACGAACCCTGCAAGTGTTAAGACTACTATGCTTGCAGTTGTGCTCGTTGTCGTAATCGTTGGTGCTGCACTCGGTATTGCATTGAGCCACGAGGGTCTTACGATTCCTAACTCGGCAGGTGGTGTATTCGACGATCCGTTCGAACTGATTATCTCCGAGGTTGGTATTCTCGTGACCTACGTAGTAGCGGCAGCAACACTGCTTGTAACCCTCTATGCCGAGGTTCGTAACCTTCTAAATTAATATTAAGGTAATTTATGGCAAGCAAAAAGAATATACCTGAAATCAACGCTTCGTCACAGGCCGACATCGCGTTTACCGTGCTTATCTTCTTCCTTGTCGTTTCGACAATGGACGTAGATACAGGTATCGTGCGTGTCTTGCCGCCTATGCCGGATCCAAACGTAAAGCAGGAGGATATCAAGGTTAAAGAACGTAACCTCTTCCTTGTTTTCGTCTCCGGTAGCGGTCAATTGATGGCAGGTGGTAAGGTGATGGATTTGCGTCAGCTCAAAGATAAGGCGAAGGAGTTTATCCTTAACCCTATGGATGACGAGAATCTGCCTGAAAAGAAGGAACAGACTTTCGATATGCCGGATGGCTCGAAGTGGACCTTCCCTGTCAGCGAAGGCGTGATTTCGCTTCAAAATACCCGTGATACGGACTATCAGGTCTATATCCGTGTACAGAATGAGTTGACACGTGCCTTTAACGAAGTGCGTGACGATGTGTCAATGACCAAATTCGGTAAGAAATTTTCCGATTTGGAAGAGGATCAGAGAAAAATTATCACCAAGGCTGTACCATTGAAGATTTCAGAGGCAGAGCCACGTAAAATGGGCAAATAGTTATGGCAGTAATGAAGAAAAAGGGCGAGCGCGAGGTGCCGGCAATGTCTACAACCTCCCTGCCTGACGTAGTGTATATTATTTTGTTCTTCTTTATGCTTTCGACCTCTATGCGAGATCAGGAGTTGCTCGTACGTTACAGGCTGCCAGAGGCAACCGAGGTGCAGAAGTTGGAGAAGAAGTCGTTGGTAAGTTACATCCACGTTGGTGTGCCTATCTTGTCGATGCAGGCAAAGTATGGTACAGCTCCGTTGATTCAGCTTAACGACTCCTACAAGACAACACAGGATATCCTCGATTTCGTTGCAGGCGAACGCGATAAGATGAATGAGAACGACCGTGCGTTGATGACAATCTGCTTGAAGGCGGACGGCAATACCAAGATGGGTATGATTGCCGACGTAAAACAGGAGTTGCGTCGTGCCAATGCACTTAAAATCTCTTACGCATCGTCGAAGTTGTTGAGCTACTAAACTCACAAGACGATGATAAAAAATGAGGAGCAGAAATTGCTCCTCATTTTTTTGTTTGAATAGGTCGGGTATGGCTGTAAAAGCAAGCCGCTGACCTTATTTGACTTTACCTGACTCTGCTCGACCTTATATGGCACTATCTCCCTACTTCTCTTTCGAGTCGGCTGTCGAGAGCAATCCGCAAGCCGCCTTGATATCTTCGCCTCTCGATGTGCGGATAGTGGTCATTATGCCACGAGCGGTAAGAGTGTCGCGGAAGCGTATCATTGCGTCGTTGTCGGGCGAGAAGTATGGCGAATCGGGAATTTTGTGGAAACGTATCAGATTGATACGGCACTTTATGCCATTGAGCAGTCGGCACAACTCCTTGATATGTCGCATCGAGTCGTTAAGTCCGCTCATTACGATATACTCGAACGATATGCGTCGTTGATGTGTGAAGTCATACTCACGCAGTATTGCAATGCAGTCGGCAATAGGGTAAGCGTTCTCGATAGGCATAAATGCCGCACGCTCCTCGTGAAACGGATTGTGCAGGCTGATTGCGAGGTGTACGGCGGTCTGGTCGAGTATGCGTCGCAGATTGCGGGCAACACCTGCCGTCGATAGTGTAATGCGGGTTGGCGACCATCCGTAGCCCCAATCGCTGCACATAATCTCTATTGCTCGCTCCACATTGTCGATGTTGTCCAACGGCTCACCCATACCCATCAATACGATATTTGTCAGCTTGTCACGTTCGGGCAGCGAGGCTATCTGATTGAGTATCTCGCAGGTCGATAGCGAGTGGAGCAGACCCATTCGCGAAGTTGCACAAAAACGACACCCCATACGGCAACCCGCTTGCGACGATATGCAGAGTGTAGCACGCTCACGGTCAGGGATATATGCCGATTCGATGCCGGCTCCTTGCGATGTGCGGAACAGATACTTTTTGGTGCCGTCTGTCGATATCTCGACCCTCTCCGGAGCAGATAGTCCTATGCAGTAACGCTCTGCGAGTTGCTCACGTGTTCGTTGCGACAGATTTGTCATCATTTCGAACGATGTGACGTGGTGCTTATAGAGCCAATTCGCAAGCTGTCGAGCAACAAATTTTGGCAGAGCTTCGCTCTGACAAATGTCGGTTAGTTCGCCGAGAGTTTTGCCATATAATGCTATCTTTTCGGGGTGTGTTTCAATCTGCATAATCTCCAAAAAGGATGAGTTGAACCAAAATTTTCTACAAAAGTAGAGAAAATTCGTCATTTTTTATAAAACTGTTGTGTTTTTTGATTTTTTATATTTATATTTGTGACTGCGTATGCCCTCCGATTACTCCGTTGAGGCATATTTTGAAGAGTTTGACGACAAATTAAAATTTCAAATAAATGGAACTGAAAAAAAATCCTAATGTAGATGTCAACAGACTGCGTACATTGTTGCTCGAAGTTGGCTTAATTGTTGCCTTGTTGGTAGTGATTGCTGCATTCCTTTACACCCCACGTGAGGTGACCGTCGAGAAAATCGATATGAACTACGGTCCTGTTGAGGAGCAGATTACAGAGATTACTCGTCAAGATCAGAAACCACCAGAGCCCCCAAAGAAGACCCAAATTACCGTTATTACCGATATCTTGAATATCGTGACTAACGAGACACAAATCGATACCAATGTCGATTTCGCCGAGTTCGATGCAGATGTTGAAATCGTTCAGAGCGTTGCAGTTGAGGAGGAGAATATCGAGGAGGATCAGCCATTCGTGAAGGTAGAGGAGATGCCTTCGTTCCAGGGTGGTGACATCAATACTTTCCGTAACTGGGTGATGAGCAAGATTCGCTACCCATCCATCGCACAGGAGAACCATATCTCTGGTCGTGTATTCTTGAAGTTTGTCGTTGAGCGTGATGGCTCATTAACCAACATTCAGGTACTCCAAACACCTGACCAGTCGCTTTCGGATGAGGCTGTTCGAGTTTTGAAACTCTCTCCAAAGTGGAAGCCGGGTCGTCAGCGTAACCAGACAGTACGTGTGGTTTACAACTTGCCTGTCGATTTCCGTATTCAGGACTAATCTCTACGACTCGGAAGTTATATCCGGATTAGAGAGTGCTTATAAAGAGAGATTATTTAAGGAGGGATATCCAAGTGATTGGAACTCCCTCCTTTTTATAGAGAGATATCCCTACGCATAGCGGTACAGGGTGAAGATTTGCGAAATGCCCGACTATGTAAGCAGGGGCAAATTTTAGAATAGGTTAAATCGAGATGGCAGAACAGAAGAGTAGCGATACGATGCAGGAGCAGTCCATACAGCGAGCCGTGTTGGTGGCTGTTATTCGTGATAGTCAGGAGCCTCGTCAGGCGATGGAGTATCTCGACGAGTTGGAGTTTTTGGCTGCTACGGCATCCATCGAGAGTGTGCGACGCTTCACGCAGCGATTGCCACAACCCTCGTCGCGTATCTATGTAGGTACGGGAAAGTTGCAGGAGATTGCCGACTATTGTCGTGACAATGCTATCGATGTTGTGATTTTCGACGACGAGTTGTCGCCATCGCAGACTCGCAATATCGAGCAGGCAATGCCGTGTCGTGTTATCGACCGCACACGTCTGATTTTGGATATCTTCCACCAGAGAGCTCAAACGGCATACGCCAAGACACAGGTTGAGTTGGCACAGTGCGAGTATCTGTTACCTCGATTGACGGGTATGTGGACCCACCTCGAACGTCAGCGAGGAGGTACGGGAACACGTGGTGGTGCCGGTGAACGTGAGATTGAGACCGACCGCCGTATTGTCCGCAACCGTATAGCCAAACTCAAAGAGGATTTGAAGAAGATTGATAAGCAGATGGCGGTGCAACGCTCAAATCGTGGACATATG
>JAFVXS010000151.1 GCA_017501025.1 Alistipes sp. | reverse complement strand
TCCGATACGGTAGGTTTTATCCGTAAGTTGCCAACCGAACTTATCGAGTCGTTCAAATCGACACTCGACGAGGTGCGTGAGGCTGATTTGCTGATACACGTTGTTGATGTTTCGCATCCGCAGTTCGAGGAGCAGATAGATGTTGTCCGCCAAACGCTCGCCGATATCGGTGCTGGCGATAAACCTGTCTATTTGGTTTTCAACAAGATAGACGCTTATACCTACGTCGAGAAGGAGGAGGATGATTTGACTCCTGCGACTCGTGAAAACCGCTCATTGGACGATTTGAAACGGATGTGGTTTGCCTCGAAGAATGCTCCGTGCATCTTCATCTCGGCACGCGAACGTCAGAATATCGACAAGTTGCGAAGCGACCTGTACGGTATGGTGCGAGAGATATACTCGGGACGCTATCCGTTCAACAATTTCCTCTATTAGACAAAACTAAAAACGCAAGTGATATGTTACACATTTTAGACCAGCAACCGTCATTGGTTAATAGCTACCTCCGCGAATTGCGAGATAGCAAAATCCAACTCGATTCTATGCGTTTCCGCCGCAATATTGAACGTGTAGGCGAGATTATGGCATACGAAATCTCCAAGACATTGAATGTGACAGATGTCGATGTGACAACACAACTCGGTACGGCAACCGTAGCTTCTCCTTCGGATAAGATTGTTTTGGCAACGGTGCTTCGAGCAGGATTGCCGCTACATCAGGGTCTGTTGAATAGTTTTGATGGTGCCGAGAATGCCTTTGTGTCGGCATATCGCGTGGAGGATGGCTCCGATACGCTTACAATCAAAGTCGAGTATATCTCTTGTCCGAAGTTGGAGGGTAAAGTGCTGATTTTGGCAGATACAATGCTTGCTACGGGAATGTCGATGGTGGCGGCTTATCGTGCGTTGGTTGCTCGTGGCGGAGAGCCTCTTCACACACACTTTGTGTCGGTGTTGGGTTGCACACAGGGTACAGAGTATTTGCAGGCAAATATCCCATCAGAGCGTTGTACGGTATGGGTTGCAACGGTCGATAAGGAGCTTAACCCGATGAAGTATATTGTTCCGGGATTGGGCGATGCGGGTGACTTGTGCTATGGCGAGAAGTTGTAGCGAGTAGATGTGTTGCTCGACCATATAGAGACACAAAAGGCTTTCCGATTGGAAAGCCTTTTGTGTTAAGAGTCGAGACTCTTTACACATAAATTCAGCAGTGTGAATTATTTCATAAACTCCTGAATCTGGTCGTTCGGTACGATAGCCTCTTTGAAAATATAGGCACCGGTCTTCTCCGACTTAACCATCTTAATACACTTGGTAAACTGCTTACCTACACCTGTTTTGAGGGTTGCAACTACTTTCTTTGCCATAATGCACTACTTTTATTTAATTTCACGATGCAATGTTACCCTCTTCAAGTATGGATTGTACTTCTTACGCTCCAAACGCTCAGGGGTGTTCTTCTTGTTTTTGGTGGTGATATAGCGGGACATACCTGCAACGCCACTCTCCTTCTGTTCGGTGCACTCCAAAATCACCTGAACTCTGTTACCTTTTTTCGCCATAGTACTTTAACTTTTAGTAGATTTTCTTTGGCGCTGCGGCATCTTTCAACGCTGCTGCCAAGCCCTTCTTGTTAATTGTTTTGATTCCCGCAGCCGATACTTTGAGAGTAATCCAGCGGTTCTCCTCCTCTGACCAGAAACGCTTTGTCTTCAAGTTTGGATTGAACTTGCGCTTGGTCTTGTGGTTCGAGTGCGAAACATTGTTTCCCACTACGGCAACCTTACCTGTAATTTCGCAGACTTTCATTGTTAATACTAAATTTAGTTATATCCCAAAATGGGTTGCAAATATACAAATTATTTATCAATAAGCAAACTATTCCACCTACTTTTGGTGACTACCTCCCCAAAAAGGCTACTTCGCACCCTCTTTTTGCAACTTCGCGTTGGCTTTTGCCTCGCGTTTTGCGGCACGCTTTTCGGCTCTGATTTCGCGTTTTGTGCGAGGTGCAGGCGATACGGCATCCTCGTCTGCACCGCCACCCAAAGCGTGATAGAGGTTGATTGTACCCTGAATCTCCTCGAAGTAGTCGGCTACCTGTGACAGCTGTGCCGAGAGGAGTGTCTGCTGTGCAGTCAGCACCTCCAAGTAGGTCGATTCGGAGTGGCTCATCAGTTGGCGTGTACTTACAACGGCACTCTCCAATGCAGCGATTTGTCGTTTGCGGATATCGGTCTTCGAACGGGCTGCCTGACACTGTGCCAGAGCCGCGTTTACCTCGCTTCCGGCCTGCAACAACACCTGCTGGAATTTGATAAGAGACTCCTCGAATTGAGCCTTTGCAATCTTGATGTTAGCACGCTTTTGTCCCGCCTTGAAGATATCGGTAACCAACCCTGCGGTGAAGTTTATCAACCACGCAGCAGGCGTTGTTACGGCACGTCCGAGAGTCTCCTGCCAACCTCCATTGCCTGTCAGTTTGAGCGATGGATAGAGTTGTCCGCGGGCGATATTTGTAGCATAGTATGCCTGTTCGAGCGAACGCTCTGCACTTTGAACATCAGGACGGCGTGCAAGCAGCTGTGCAGGGATACCTACCGAGAGGGTCTTGTTGAGACTCTGCTCGGCGAGCTTACCGCGTGTGAAGTGCTGCGGAACGGTTCCCAAAAGCAGTGCCAAAGCGTTCTCGACCTCCGTAATCTTGTATCTCATATCGAAGAGCGATGCGTCAATCGAACAGCTGTTAGCCTCGGTTTGCGATACGGATGCCTCGTTGGTCATACCCGCCTGCTTCATAGCACGCATAATGCGGACATTCTCCTTCCAGTTGGCGGCCGTAGTCTCCGATATCTCCAACTGTGCATCCAGCATCAACAGCGTATAGTATGCGTTGGCAATAGATGCAATAAGGTTGGTCTGCACCGAGCGTCGATAGAGTTTGCTCTGTTCGTATGCCGACTCGCTACGACGTTTCGAGTTGAGCAGTCTGCCCGCAATATCAATCTCCCAACTTGCAGCAACGGGTATCGAGTAGGATTGTTGCGACGAGTGGTTGATATAGTTTTTGGTTGAGAACGTAGGCTCGAACGACACCGAAGGGTAGAATGCCAAGCGTGCCGTACGCAATGTCGCCTCCGAGGCGATAATACGTTGCGAAGCGATACGCATATCGGCGTTGTTTTTCAGACCCTGCTCGATGAGTGCCTGCAAATGTTTGTCGGTAAAGAAGTCTCTCCAACCGATGTCGGCAATCGAGGTGGTATCGCTCAACGCAACAGCCTCGCCATAGAGATTATCGGTTTTGATCTCCTCGGGACGTGTATATTTTTGGTATAATGAGCAACTGCACATAAATAGTGCCGAGAGTGCTACAATTAAAATTTGTCTCATCTTTTACTCCTCCGCATTTTGTGGTTTTGGTGGGAAAATACGCTCCTGAACTGCTTGGAAAATGGTGAACAGTGCAGGAACGACGAACAACAGTGCAATAGTTCCGATAATCATACCGCCGACAACGCCTGCTCCGATAGTGTTGTTACCATTGGCTCCGACACCATTCGAGAACATCAACGGAATCATACCGAATACCATTGTCAATACGGTCATCATAATAGGGCGGAAACGCTCCTTCGTAGCCTGATATGCGGCATCAACAATCGACAAACCGTCGCGACGACGCTCTGCGGCATACTCCGTAATCAGAATTGCGGTCTTCGACAACAGTCCAATCAACATAATCAGACCTGTCTGCAAGTAGATGTTGTTTTCGCAACCCATCATATTAGCGAACAAGAAACTGCCGAACAGACCGAGCGGAACGGTAAGAATTACGGCAAACGGAATGAGGAAACTCTCGTACAATGCACACAGAATCAGGTATATAAGTACGATACATATAACGAGGATATAGAGCGTGTTGCTGCCCGATGTAGCCTCCTCACGGGCTATGCCCGCAAAGTCGTAGCCGTAACCGATTGGCAATACGTCGAGAGCAACCTCCTGCACGGCACGGATTGCATCACCCGACGAGTAACCCTCGGCTGCACGTCCGTTGATACCGATTGAAGGGAACATATTGAAACGTGCAAGATTCTCCGGTGCATATATCTTTGTCAGTTGCACGAATTGGCTGATTGGAGCCATCTCGTTGCCGATGCGGACAAAGATGTTGTTGAGAGTCTGCTTATCGACACGATATTTAGGGTCGGCCTGAACAACTACCTGATAGAGTTTCGTAAAACGGTTGAATCGAGTAGAAACCGAGCCACCATAGTAACCGTTGAGGACCTGCAACACCTCTTTTGGAGATGTGCCGGCACGCTTACACTTCGTTGCATCTACGTCGATACGGAATTGAGGGAAGCGTGGGTTGAACGATGTACGGGCAGAACCGATTTCGGGACGCTCGACCAGCTCGGCGATAAAGCGGTTGGTAACATCTGCCAAATCCTCAATAGAGCCACCTTTACGATCCTGAATATGCAACTCGAAGCCGTTGGTTGCACCATAACCAGGAATCATCGCAGGCGACGAGGTGTACATTGATGCCTCGTTTATGAAGTTCGAGTAGTGTTTTACACGGTCCATAATGTCGAATACGCTATGCTCCTTGCCCGGACGCTCGTCCCAATGCTTCATACGCAGTGTGAACGAGCCGTGTGAAGTACCCTGACCCGTAGTCATACCGAAACCTGCCATATTGATATAGGCGTGACACTCGTCGATATTCTGGACAATATCGCGGTCCACTCTATCCATTACGCTCTTGGTGTGTGCAAGCGAACTTCCCGGAGGGGTAGAGATATCGATACGCAGAGTACCCATATCCTCCTGTGGAATCAGACCTGTTTTGGTGTTCTGCATAAAGTAGTAGAGCAGACCAAAACCTGCCACGATAAAGAGCATTGTCAGATAGCGGTGACGCAGGAAGAACGATACGCCACGCAGATAACGAGCCGTCGTAGCCTCGAAAGCGACCTCAATAGCATCGCTCATACGCTTGCCCAACGAACGCTTTATCTCGTTGCCGTGCTCATCCTTTGGTTTGAGCAGCAGCGAACAGAGTGCAGGGCTGAGCGTAAGGGCGTTGATTGCCGAGATACCTACGGCAACGGCCATCGTAAGACCAAATTGGGTATAGAAGATACCCGATGTTCCGCCAACTACCGACACAGGGATAAATACCGCCATAAATACCAACGTACTTGTTACGATAGCTCCTGTGATGTTATCCATCGCATCGAGTGTCGCCTTGTGTGCGGAGCGATAGCCCGTATCGAACTTGGCGTGTACCGCCTCGACGACAATAATGGCATCATCGACCACCACACCGATAGACAATACCAACGCAAAGAGCGTAAGCAGGTTGATACTGAAACCGAAGAGGTAGAGGAACATGAATGTTCCGATAAGCGATACGATTGTTGCGATAAGAGGAATGATGGTCGAACGCATCGAACGCAGGAAGACAAACACAACCAGCGTCACGAGTATAATCGCCTCGATAAGTGTTCGTACCACGTTGTGAATCGATGCGTAGAGGAAGTCGTTGGCACTCGACAGTACCACCATCTCCAAGTCGGCAGGGAAACTCTCGCGAGCTTTTGCCATAAACTTGTCGATACGGTTGATAACCTCCGTAGCATTCGAGCCGGGGGTCTGATAGACGTTGAACGATGTACCCGGGCTGCCGTTTACCTCACCGATGTAGAGGTACGACTGTGTTCCGAGTTCGATATCGGCGACATCCTTCAAACGAAGCACCTCGCCATTAGGGAGTGCTCGGATAACGATACGCTCAAACTCCTCGGGCTTCTCCAAACGACCTTTGTAACGCATTGCGTATTGGAAAGTTTGGTCGGAGTTTTCGCCCAGAGCACCCGTTGCAGCCTCGATGTTTTGATCGCCCAAAGCCGCCGAGATATCGGCAGGTACGAGTTTGTATTGTGCCATAACGTCGGGTTTGAGCCATATACGCATCGAGTAGTCTGCACCACGCACCTCGATATCGCCGACACCTGCAATACGCGAAATTTCCGGTACGAGGTTAATCTTGATATAGTTCACGATAAACGTACGGTCGTAGGTGCCGTTAGGGCTGTAAATGGCAATCTGCTCCAAGATGTTTGTCTGGCGTTTCTTAACCGTGACACCCAACTCGGTAACCTCCGATGGAAGTTGTCGTGTAGCACGCGATACGCAGTTCTGCACATTGACAGCCGCCATATCGGGGTTG
>JAFVXS010000150.1 GCA_017501025.1 Alistipes sp. | reverse complement strand
TTGTTTAGTGTCTCTGTAAATGTGAATTGCAAAAATCCGAGTGCAAAAGTAGAAAAAATAATCGTTTCGCAGAGTTAGACTACCGCGAAACGACCAAAAACGAGGGTAAAATAACCTATTCGGCCGACGAACTAGTTACCCACAATTTGAATTCGTGAACTCTCGCCTTCGAAATTATGATTTTTTCGGGTACTTCGACCGTGAGATTGAGCATTAAACGACTGCCAATCCATACGGAAATATCCTTGATGGCACGACGGGCAATGATGAATTGTCGGTTGGCTCTGAAAAAATCGGTGTCCGACAAAATACCCTGCAACGACTCCAAGGTGTGTTCGATAGGGCAGCGTTCACCGTTGTATCCATAAATGGATACACGCTCGTTAAATGTGTAGCAAAAAGCGATATCCTTATGTGAAATCGGAATGATTTTTTCGCGGAAACGTACGAGGAAAGTCCTATTCTCGCCCGACTGTTGATGTACGGTTTTATCGACACTTTTGATATATTTTGTACGTTCGCTGCCTGTCAAAGTCTGCCACTTGTTCAACGCACGCTGCACCTCGCTCTCGTTCAGAGGTTTGAGCAGATAGTCGATGCTGTTTACCTCAAACGCTTTCAGGGCGTATTGGTCGTAGGCTGTCGTGAAGATAATCGGTGCCGATACCTTTACACTATCGAATATGCGGAACGAATCTCCATCCGACAGATGAATATCCATAAATACCAAATCGGGGCTTGCATTTGAGCTAAACCACTCAATGCTATCGACTACCGTGTCGAGTATATCCAACACCTCGACATTAGGCATTAGCGATTTCAAAATACTGCATAGATTTTGAGCAGCAGCGGTCTCGTCTTCAACTATCAAAACTCTCATATTCTCACTCATTGTTGTTTGCGGTGTTGTTGCTCTGCACCAGCGGCAGTTTTACGATAAACTCCTCGCTATTCTCGATAATCTCTATGTTGCGGTCCAAGATAAGTTGGAAACGGCTGTTGAGGTTGCTCAAACCTGTTCCGGTGCTGATTTGCGGTTCGAGTAATGGCTGACGTTTGTTTGCTACGATGAGATATCCGTTTTCGGTATATATATTGACGTGGAACGGCTTTTTTGACGAGATGCTGTTGTGCTTTACGGTGTTGCCGATAAGAGGCTGCAACGAAAGTGCCGGCAACAACCAATCTTTGTATTTCTCCTCTATGTTGATGTCGAAGAATATCTTGTCGGCATAGCGGATGCGGAACAGATAGCAATATGCCTCGGCAAAGTCCATCTCGTTGGAGAGTTTTACCAATTCGCTGTTATTGCTGTTTTGGGTTATGTAGCGGAATGTGTAGGATAGTTGGTTTATGTACTCCAATGCACGTGCAGTCTCCTGCTCGCGAATTAACATCGATAGAGAGTTGAGCGAATTGAAGAAGAAGTGCGGATTGACCTGACTTACCGACATATTGTAGCGTGTGGTAAGGTTTTCGTTTTTGAGCTGCTCATTCTCCAATACAATCTGCTGACGCTGATGTATCAACATATAGATATATGAGTAGAGCAATATGACGGTCAGCATAAATACCACCTTGAATATCACGACAAAGTCGAGTAGGCGACTACCTTGCCACAACATTATCACCTCCTCTTTGTAGTGGGAATATACGGGAGCCAGATAGTATAACGCTATTGATATCACGATACATATTGTTGCTCGCCTGATATATATACTCCAAAGTTTGTTGGAGTCGCTAATTGGCAGATTCATAATAACCAATAGCAACAACGAAACAAAGAAGTAGAACGCCACCTGTAAAAGTGCTTCACGTTGGCGTTGGGTTGTGTTATATACTTGTGAGTAGTCAAACGGCTCCGAATTTAACTCGATAATTTGGCTTACAATCGGATGCGAGTTTTTGTATCGGGTCTGCTCAATTGCCTTAAAGTGAATCAAATCGCCATCTTTGACCATCGTTCTACGAAGTGTTCCGCGGTCGATATATATGCTGTCACCCTTCTCGGTAACGATATATCCGTAGCCATCGACATTGACCGAAAGACGACCTTCATCCTCTATGGTTTGGGCGTTGTCGGAGTGGCGTACCCAATAGTTGCTGTACTCGGCTTTGTCGAGAATTAGCAGTATCAGATAATTGAAATTCACAACCAGACTGATTACCATAGCAATCAATACGCAGGATGTGAAGATTGATGACCGTGATATGTTCCGCAGAAATTTCATATATGCACACTATTTTTCGTCGTACCACGACGCATACATATGGTAGTCGCGAGCTATACGACCGATAATCTCTTCGCGTTGCGTAGGTGTGACCTCCTTAACCTTCTTTGCAGGAACTCCCGCATAGACAGAGTTGGGCTCCAATTTAGAGTTTGACAATACCAAAGCATTTGCGGCGATGATGCAGCCCGAAGCTACAACGGCATTGTCCAAGATTGTCGCACCCATACCGATAAGACAGTTGTCCTCGATGACTGCACCGTGGATGGTGGCGTTGTGACCAACCGATACGTCGTTGCCTATATGTGTCTGCGAAGGGTGTGGTGAGCCGTCATATAGTGTGTGTATAACGGTGCCATCTTGAATATTGGTGCGGTCGCCGATGGTGATTTTATTTACATCGCCCCTCAAAACGACATTGTACCAAATGGAGGAGTCGCGACCAACGGTTACGTCGCCGATAAGCACTGCTGTTTCGGCAACAAAAGTGCCTTCGCCAACTTCGGGCGTGTGATTTCTTACAGATTTAATGTATGCCATATCTCTATATTGTTTTTATTCGTTACACTTTGCCTCCTGCCAATGCTGCTCCATCTCGTCGAGTGTAGCGTCGCAAAGCTCTTTGCCCGACTCGTTAATCGCCTTTTCGACGTGATTGAAGCGACGGATAAACTTCTTATTGGTTAATTCGAGGGCGTTTTCGGGGTCGATGCCGTAGTGGCGACAGGTGTTGATAAGTGCAAAGAAGAGGTCGCCAAATTCGCTCTCCAAACGTGCTTTATCGCCACTTGTCATCTCTTGTTCCACCTCTGATATCTCCTCCTGAACTTTTGCCCAAACATCTTTTGCGGAGTGCCAATCAAAACCTACCGAAGCAGCTTTCTCGCTTACACGGAACGCCTTAACCATTGCCGGCAGCGAGCGAGGAACACCACCGAGAAGACCGCTTTTTCGAGCTTTTTTACGCAATTTCAGTGCCTCCCAATTCTGTTTGACCTCTTCGGGAGATTCTGCCAAAACATCGCCATAGACGTGAGGGTGGCGGTATATGAGTTTGTCGCATAGGGCATTACATACGTCTGCATAGTCGAAAGCGTGCTGTTCGTCGGCCATCTTTGCGTAGAATACGATGTGCAACAACAGGTCGCCCAACTCCTCTTTTATATCCTCCATCGACTCGGCGGTAATAGCGTCACACAATTCGAAAGTCTCCTCGATTGTGTTTTTTCGAAGCGATGCAAAGGTCTGCTCTCTATCCCACGGACACTCGCTGCGAAGTCGGTCCATTACCTCCAATAATCTTTGGGTAGCTTCAAGTTTTTTATTCATTGTTATAGTTGTTAATTTCCCGCAAATATACTAAATTTGCGATAAATATTTCTAAAAATGAGAGTTAAACTTCAAATATCTCTGTTGCTGCTCTGCGTTGTGCAGTCTATCTCGGCTGCCAATATCATCCCGCAACCTACCCAATACGAAAAGGGTGACCAAAAATTTGTGCTGACCGATAAGTCGATGCTGTTGTATGATGCAAAGGTGCGTGATGTCGCGATGTATCTGATTGACTACATCCCGTTCAAACATATTCTCTGCTCCGATAAACCAATGCAGGGAGATGTGGTACTTGATATAAATCGTCTGCTCGATAAGGAGGGGTACCGTCTTACAATCGACAAACACTCGATAAAAGTTGAGGGAGGTGGTTATGGCGGCGTGTTTAACGGCGTGCAGACTCTGTTGCAGTTGTTACCATCCGAGGTCTATGCCCACACAGCAAAATTCCCGATGACAGTGGAGCATTGTCGCATAACGGATAAACCGAAATTTGCCTATCGCGGAATGATGCTTGATGTGACAAGAACGTGGATAGAGGCACCTCGTGTAAAGCGTTATATAGATTTGCTCGCATATCACAAAATCAATAAGTTGCATTTTCATCTTTCGGATGATGAGGGGTGGCGTGTCGAGTTGAAGTCACATCCCGAATTTGCAACCATAGGGGGTTTCCGAGGTGGTGATTCGCCCGTGCATCCACGCTATGCGAAGTTCGATGAACGTTGGGGCGGATACTATACGCAGAACGAGTTGCGGGATATTGTTCGTTACGCAGCTCAACGTAATATTGAAGTAATTCCCGAAATAGATATGCCGGGGCACAGTCGTGGAATTTGTGCCATAAAACCCGAAATTTTGTGCAACTTCACACCTGATACTGCCCGCACCAACGGACTTGATATTCGTAATGTTTGGTGTGCATCAAAGGAGTCGAACTATCGGATAATCGAGGATATTGTGGCAGAGTTGTCAAAGATTTTTACGTCGGAATATATCCATATTGGCGGCGATGAAGTGAATATGTCGCAGTGGCGAAAATGCCCCGATTGTCAGCGATTGAAACGTCGGCACGGCTTGGCAAATGATGCTCAAATCGAGGACTATTTTATAGCCCGTACAACCGAGATTTTGAAAAAATATGGCAAAAAACCGGCTGTGTGGAATGAGGCGATAGATGGCGGAACACTTGATAAGACTACGCGTGTGCACGGCTGGAAGGGTATTAAGCACTGTAAGGAGTCTGCCGAGCGAGGTTATCCGACAATCGTTATGGCGGGTGAGTACTTCTACTTCGATATGAAACACAGTATGGGCGAGGAGGGTCATACGTGGGCAGGTATTGTGTCGCCAAAGAAGGTCCACTCGTTCAACTTTGAGAAGTGTGGCTTTACACCTGCACAGTTGGAGAATATAATCGGTATTGAGGCGACATTTTTTAGTGAAATATATATTGCCAACCATCCCGAAAAGGATGACTATCTCGACTATATGCACTATCCGCGAGTATCCATTCTTTCGGAGTTGATGTGGAGCAAGGAGCAGTCGGGATGGGATGAGTTTGCATCCCGACTCTATGCGTCACACTATCATCGTATGCGGTCTATGGGTGTCGCTTTCCGACTTCCTCGTCCCGTAGTGAAGTATGCAAATGGAGAGTTGAGTGCCTCGACTATTGATGGCTCGGAGTTATACTATACGGATGAACGCACGGGTCGCACCTCGAAGTATAAACGCTCGCTGCGTTGCGATGCTCCTCAATATATCTGTTTTGAGAGTCGTTTTGGTAAGGCTCGCAGCCCAAAAACGGGTAGTGCGGCATATCATAAGTTGTTGGAGCCGACGGTTACAATCACATCTTCTCTGCCGTGCCAGGAGCGTTCTCCATTGACAAATGTCGAGAAGTATGGTAATCGTATTGCTCGTACGGCTCGTCCTGCCAAGCGTGGCGATTGGATTGAGTATCGTTTTGCCGAACCGTTGATGTGTCGCGAAATATTGGCTCGTACGGGTCATATCCATCTGCGTCGCTGCCACTTTATGAAGGGCAGGGTGGAGTTGTCGTACGATGGTGTTGCTTTCGAGAGGGTTGCCGATTTGGTGGATGGCGGTGCCGTCGTAAAACCGCAAAAGAGTATTGTTGCCCTGCGAATAGTTGCAGACTCGCGTAGCGATGCCGAACCGGATGTTGTGATACAGCCGTTGCAAATACGACCGTTGTAGGGTTGTGATATAGACAAAAAAGTACCTCGAAATTTTCGAGGTACTTTTTTGTTTGTCGGCGTATGTCGTATAGCAGACTATCGAATCTGTGCACCTGCCTCGCGTTGGAATGCATTGAGCAGATTTGCCATTGTTCGCTCGATGGCTTTGTCGGTAAGAGTTTGGTTTTTGTCCTCCAACACAAAGCCCAGAGCGTATGACTTTTTGCCCTCCGGCAGTTTGTCGCCCTCATAAACATCGAACAGCGAT
>JAFVXS010000149.1 GCA_017501025.1 Alistipes sp. | reverse complement strand
GGTAATTACGCTATCGTAGCACTCCAGCGAACGCTCAACACGCCCTAAATTGAAATTAACCAATCCCAAATCCAAGAGTGCCACAGTGCGATATGGCGAAGTCGGCACATCTGCCACAAACTTCTCCAACACCTTCGATGCATCACCATAGCGACCCTCTGTGATATATGTACGCCCCAACTCGTAGGTAGCATCATCAACATAGTCGCCCTCTCCCAAATCGACAATCGTGGTCAGAGCCTCTATTTTAGGCGAGACACGCCCCAATACGCCCAATGCTATCGCACGATAATAGCGTGCATAGTGTTGTTTTTCGCCACCCAGCACAATCGCATTCTCGTAGTTCTTTATCGCATCATTGTAGCGGCGTTGTGCATAGTACGTATCCGCCAAACGGTTAAAACCGTCGCCACGATATTCATCACGCTCCTTATACAGCCACAAAAATCCCTCTAATGCACGTTCTGCCTGTGGCATATCTCCGAGAGCAGTATAGGAGTAACCCAAATTGTAGAGTGCCATCTTATACTCTCGCTCCGTACGAGGGGCTCGTTTCAGATAGTCCGAAAAGAGTGTTACCGCATCGCTAAATCTACCCTCTTCATAGGCGATTTCGCCCAACCAAAAGAGAGTCAATGCGTTATATTTAGGGCTGACACCTATGCTCTTTGCCTCCTCCAACGAAGCCTTTGCCTTCGCCATATTCCCGGCTTTATACGACTCCAAACCTCCGAAGTATGCGATTTTCTGCAAAGCACCTCGCATCGTTGCATCGGGATGTTCGAACGACTTTATCGCCGTATATGCCGCATCGTAATTCTTCGAGTTATAGTACGCCGCAATCAGCAACTCACGAGCCTCGGCTGCACGCTTTGTGTCGGGATAGCGTTGCACATATCGTGTCAGGACGTTTATCGACTCATTGAATGTTCCGCTACCCGTATCGAACAACAGTTTGCCATAGTTGAAGAGTGCATCCTCCGCCATCTCATTGCCATAGCGTTCGTCGGCAGCCATTGCAAATGCGTGTATCGCATTACGTTTATCACCCAAACGGATATAGCAATCGGCAAGATGATACGATGCGTTCTGTGTCAAGGCATCCGGAGCATTACAAACCTTTCGCAACGCATCGACAGCGGTCTCGTAATCGGCAATGCGATAGGAGGTATAGCCCAGCAGGTAGTTCTCCTCGCGACTCATCGTACCCTCCGACTTGTTGTATGCCGAGATATACTGCAACGACTTGTTGAAGCCATCCAATCGGAACCACGATTCGGCAGCAATTCGCAACAATTGCAGACGCTCCTTCTCCGAAGTGTTCTTTATCAGTGCATCGCAATTATCAACAACATATTTGTAGTTCTCGCGGTTGAACTCCAACTGAATCAGATAGTACGGAATCAGCTCCCCATACGTATCGCTATCTTTTAACTTCAAAAAACCGTGATAGGCTGCATCGTACTCACTACGCGAGTAGTGGATATAGGCCTTATAATAGGTTGCGTGCTCGGCATATTCGCTCTGTGCAGGTACTCGCTCAAAGAACTCCAACGCCTTATCGTGATTGCCATTCACGAACTCGGCATAACCCATTCGCACATCATAACGCTGGCGGTCGATACGGTTGAGCGATTTGTAAGGGACTCTGTCAAAGTAGCGACGAGCTGCGTCGAAATCGCCCTTCTCGCAATAGAACTGTGCCAACAAAAACTCGACATCGATAGTATGCACCGAACCCGCATATCGCGACAGATAATCCTTCATTCGCTCCTCGGCAGAGTTATCTTTGAGATGAACGGCACAGAGAGTCAAACCATACTCGACAAGGTGCATAGCACCGACATTCTCTCGATCGACCATCTCCCGCAACTCGATATAGGCGTGACGGGCATCAACCCATCGCTTGCTCTGCAATAGGCTTTGAGCACGTTTTAATCGTACGGTAAAGTCATCGGGCATCATCGCCATAGCCGATGCAACAAACCCGATGGTTACAACTATCACTATAACTAATTTTCGCATCATTCGCTCTAATTTTATATATGCAATATATAACACACCCGCAAAGATAGCAAAACTAATTGATATATCGGAACAAAAACAACGCTATTTCATCCTTTTTTGCCCATATTTCCCCCACAAAGGTCACATAAAAAGCAATATCGGAGTCTGCATCATTGCAAACTCCGATAAATCGCCCCAATATGATGGGTATCACACTCTCCAAAAAAGGAGGGGTTATTTGACCACTATAACATCTTCAAAGGCTCCGACAGGCGAAATACACCTTATGGTGATAACGATATCCGAAGTGTGTTGTATGCTGCCTATAATCGGATCAAATTGTATTCGAAAATTAGCAATCACCGACTGGAACATCGTTTCAGCCTCTCTCTCCGACGCATAAAATGTAAGTTCCGGTGCGGAAACAGCGAACGCTGCTTGCAATTCGTGCAAATCCTCCTCGCTCATTCCGCCATCCTCGGTCACCTCAAAACTATACTCCCAAGTATAAAACTCATAATCATCATCTTTGTCACATCCCACAAAAATAGCCGATACAGCAGCTACTATTGCCAAATAAATCAACTTTCTCATAGCCTGACGTTTTTTCGATTTATAAAATTACTTATCACAAATATAGAGCCTTTTTTTGACACTACAAAATTGCAATAAAAAATAGGATAATCCACCGTAGTAGATTATCCCGTTTTACACATTTACCCCTTATCTTTTTCTCTGTAAAAATTATGCCGACACCAACTTCTCCAACTCCTCAACCTGCTGACGGAACGACTTGTCGGTATCCATCAAATTGGAGATGGTTTTACACGAGTGAAGCACCGTAGCGTGGTTGCGACCACCAATAGCCATACCGATAGCCGTGAGCGGCATTTTGGTAAGTTGCTTCGCCAGATACATCGCCATCTGACGTGCCATAGCAACATCACGTGTACGCTCTGCCGAGTTCATACGTTCGCGATCGACATTGAGGAACGAACACACCGTATCGATGATATGGTCGATGGTTATCTCCTTCTGATAGAGCGAGATATAGCCCTTCAAAATATCCTTCGCCAAGGTCTTTGTGATACGTCTGCCCATAAACGAAGTGTTGGCAACAAGCGACGATATTGCACCCTCGATTTCTCGAATATTTGCCGAGATATTATCAGCCAAATAGAGAACAACCTCCTCCGGAATTTCGGCATTGAGATGTGCCGCTTTCGCCTTGATAATCTTTATCTTTGTTTGGTAGTCAGGAATATTGATTTGAGCCGACAAACCCCACTTGAAACGGGTGAGCAGTCGCTCCTCGATATCCTTCAATTCGACAGGCGGCTTATCCGAGATAAGCACCAACTGCTTGCCCGACATCTGCAAATGGTTGAAGATGTTGAAGAATGCAGATTGCGTACCCGGCTTACCCGACAACTCCTGAATATCGTCCAAAATCAACACGTCTATACCCTGATAAAAGTGGATGAAATTCGGAACATCCTTGTTTATGGTTGCAGCCTGATATTGCGACTGAAATTTGTTCATTGCCACATACAACACCTGCAACTCGGGGTGACGCAGAGCGATTTCGTTACCGATAGCCTGTGCCACGTGGGTCTTTCCCAAGCCCGAATCACCATATATATATAGTGGGTTGAACGGGGTGTTGTTTCCCGGATTTATCGCAACCGACATACTCGCCGAGCGAACCAATCGATTGCACTCTCCCTCGATAAATGTATCGAAAGTGTAATTTTTGTTGAGTTGCGGATCAATTCTTCGTAGTCCGGGTAGTGTAAATGGATTAAAATTTGATATATTTGCAGTCGGAAGTGGATTTGTGCCATACGACGAGGCGGTATCCGACGGCATAGAGCTCGATGGTTGAGCCACATCGGTCTGCGGAATCATATAACTCAAACGGGTTTGCTGACCGAAAGACTCTGCAATCGAAGGGCGAAGCAACGCAATGTAGTTGTTTTCGATCTGCTCGACGAAATTTTTGCTCGGCACCCTCAAACGCAACTTTGTTCCGTCGAACTCCAACGGAATAATTGGCAGGAACCATTTAGCAAACTCCTCTGCCGTAGTTTGAGCTTTGATACGACTGAGGCAATTTTGCCAAGCGTCCTTGTATGTTACCGAATTTGCAAGCACTGCGTTGAAAATCAAAAAGTTAGTAATATTTTTATAGGGTTATCAAAAGAGAGGTTTCAAAGATTCGCTCCATTGACATTGCAAAGTTGTGAATAAATTTATATTAAAAAAAATGCTCC
>JAFVXS010000148.1 GCA_017501025.1 Alistipes sp. | reverse complement strand
GGTAGATGCGGCTACCGAGTACGTAGGCAATAAACATCGATATCAAACCCGCACCAATCGTTAGCAGGTGCTTCATCAATATCGAGTTTGTCTCGCTGCCCATATCGGCATAGCCCATCTTTGCCACCGACGAATAGACAACCAACACCGAGACGATAAAGAGAATAGGCACGATGACCCATAGCACGCTATCGCCTCGTAAAATCTTGACCTTCGAGAGTATCGAAGGGACCTGCTGTCGGGGTATATGTTGATTCTCTTGCTCCATTATCTCCTATTTTGCTCCCTCTTTTTCCGTTTCGCGTCGAACCCACTCCTTGAAGAGTGTGCCACGCTGTTCGTAGTTTTTGAATAGGTCGAAACTTGCACAAGCCGGCGAGAGCAACACCGTATCGCCCTCTTTTGCCAAACGTCGTGCAGCCTCCATAGCCTCGTCGAGCGATGATGTCGAGACTATCTGCTCGACAGTGTCGCCAAATGCAGCCAGCAGTTTCGAGTTATCCACGCCCATACATACCAACGCTGCCACCTTTTCGCGTACCAAAGGTTTCAGCACCTCATAGTCGTTGCCCTTGTCGGTACCGCCCGCAATCCAAATCGTGCGACGTGTCATCGCTCCGAGGGCATACCATACCGAATCGACATTCGTAGCCTTTGAGTCGTTGATATACTCCACACCGTCGATTACTCCCGCAGGCTCCAATCGATGCTCGATAGGCGAAAAGTCGTAAATCGACTGCTCGATAACCGATGGTTCGACGTCGGCTGCCAAAGCTGCCAAAGCCGCAGCCATAGCGTTGTATGTGTTGTGTAGTCCTTTGATTTTCATTCGGTTTGCGTCGAGTGTCAGCGAACGGTTGCCAACTCTTACGGTCAGCTGTCCATCGCCATCGGCAAATGCATCGCCCGCCGCCGAGGCCATCGCCGAGTGTGCCATAAATGGCAGCAGTCGAGCCCGTACGGGGGTCATCTCCATTCCGCGTTCAATCTCCTTGTCGTCGGCAGAGAATATGAAGGCGTCGGTCGTGCGTTGGTTTTGCGTGATACGCATCTTCGACCGCAGATAGTTGTCGAATTGGTAGTCGTAGCGGTCGAGATGGTCGGGTGTGACATTCATCAGCACTGCGATATCGGCACGGAAACGGAACATTCCGTCGAGTTGGAACGAACTCAACTCCAAAACATACTAATCGTATCCGCCCTTTGCCACCGAGTGTGCGAACGACTCGCCGATATTGCCACCCAAAGCGACCGAGTAGCCTGCATCGCACAAAATCTTGTAGATGAGCGATGTGGTTGTGGTCTTGCCGTTACTGCCCGTAATACAGATTGTGCGGGCATTGCCGAGGTAGGGGTATGCAAACTCCATCTCGGAGATTATCGGCGTACCCTGCTCTCGCAGAGCCTTGACGATAGGCACCGTATCGGGAATACCGGGCGATTTGACAACGCAATCTGCTGCCAAAATTCGCTCTATGGTGTGTCCGCCCTGCTCGTAAGGAACACCGGCCTCCTCCAATCGTTCACGATAGAGCGGCTTTATGGTTCCTGCATCGGAGAGAAACGTATCAAAACCCTTTTGGTGTGCCAGAATAGCCGAGCCGTAGCCGCTTATGCCGCCACCGAGTACAACAATTTTTTTCGCTTTGCGTGCCATCGTTTAACGTATTTTGAGTGTTGCAAGGCTGATTGCAGCCAACAGCAGCGAGACAATCGTAAATCGTATCATAATCTTTGGGTCGGCCATTCCACCCTTTTGGTAGTGGTGGTGGAGTGGCGACATACGGAATATACGACGACCCTCGCCATATTTGCGTTTTGTGTATTTGAAGTAGTAGCGTTGCAGAATTACCGAACAACTCTCTGCAACAAAGACTCCGCACATAATCGGCAGCAACATCTCTTTGCGTATGCAGAGTGCAAATACAGCAATGATTCCGCCGATAGCCAATGAGCCCGTATCGCCCATAAAGATTGATGCTGGTTGCGAGTTATACCACAAAAAGCCCAGCAAAGCACCGATTACGGCTGCGGCAAAGACAACCAACTCGCCGCTGTTCGGGATGT
This sequence comes from Alistipes sp., assembly GCA_017501025.1. Lineage (GTDB taxonomy): Bacteria > Bacteroidota > Bacteroidia > Bacteroidales > Rikenellaceae > Alistipes. The sequence continues at coordinate 3,125 of JAFVXS010000148.1, read as the reverse complement.
ACATTATGTTGAGGTAGTCCGAGTAGATGACGTTACCCGACAAGTAGGCGAGTATGGCGAGTATAGCAAATATCGGGGTCGATACGCCTGTCAGCAATCCATCTATGCCGTCCGTAAGGTTTGCCGCATTCGATACGGCAGTGATTATGAATATGGCGATGATGATATATACCACCCACGCTGCGGTTTGATTGCCACCTGTGAGCCACGAGTAGTCGAACTCGTTGTTTTTTACGAACGGAATGGTTGTTTCGGTACTCTTTTCATCGATTTTCGATACCACGACCGAGTGTACCGAACTGATGACATTGCCCTCGGCGACCTGCTCCTGCGGCGTTATGGTCGAGTGACGACGTACCACAACGTCAGCCGAGAAGAACATCACCGAGCCGACGATAATTCCCAAGCCTATCTGACCCACAATCTTCATACGTCCGTTCAAACCATCTTTGTTGTGGCGGAAGACCTTGATATAGTCATCGATAAAGCCTATCGTGCCGCACCAGATGGTCGTCACCAACATCAGTTGGATATAGATATTGTCGAGTTTGCCGACCAATAGTGTCGGTATCAGAATTGCTCCCAAAATCAGTATGCCGCCCATAGTCGGAGTTCCAGCCTTCGATTTTTCGCCCTCCAAACCGAGAGAGCGAATTGTCTCGCCAACTTTCTGGCGACGCAGAAGCTTGATGATTGGCTGACCCGCAAAGATAAGGATGATGATTGCGAGGATAAATGCCGCTACCGCACGAAACGAGAGGTATTGGAAGAGACCTGTTCCGGGGATGTCGAAGTTGTTGTGTAGATACTCAAAAAGTGCCTGTAACATTGTATTTTGTCGTTTTTATTTGCGGTTAAAGAGTTTGAGATAGCGTTCGGCACACTCGCTGTCGTTGAATGGCAGACGCTCACGCCCGATAATCTGATAGTGTTCGTGTCCCTTGCCGGCAATGACGATGATATCGCCCGGAGCGGATAGCATTATGGCGGTCTTGATTGCCGTATCGCGGTCTGCGATTTTCAGATAGTTGTCCGCTGTCGAGACACCCTGCTCCATATCGTTGAGAATCGCTTCGGGGCTCTCCGAGCGAGGATTGTCGGATGTGAATATCGACATCTCGGCATACTTTACCGCTATGGCAGCCATCTTCGGACGCTTCATCGCATCGCGTTCGCCTCCGCATCCGCAGACTACGGTGATGCGTTGCCCCTTTTGGCGGAGCTCCGTAACCGTACGCAACAGATTCTCCAAAGCGTCGGGCGTGTGGGCATAATCGACAATGACGGTGGTCGAGTCTGTCGCCACAATCTGTTGGAAGCGACCCTCCACGGCGTGCAACATCGAGAGTGCCTGCAAAACCTCCATCTCGTCGAAACCCAGCTCCAATGCCGCACCATAAACCGTCAGCACATTGTATGCGTTGAAACGTCCCACGAGATTTACCCACACTTCGTGGTGACCGATAGCGAGCAACATCGCCTGCGGAGTCATCTCCAAGATACGACAGTGCAGGTCGGCATTGCGTTGTAGGGCAAGTCTTATCTGTCGGGCCTTGCAGTTTTGGAGCATAACCTCACCATTGCGGTCGTCGATATTGCTGATAGCAAAGGCCTCGCTCGACAGTTGGTCAAAGAGTCGCTTTTTGGCACGGATATACTCGATAAAGGTTTTATGATAGTCCAAATGGTCGTGCGTGATATTTGTGAAGAGGGCTCCGTCGAACTCTATCGAGTCGATACGATGCTGCACAATCGAGTGCGACGAACACTCCATAAAGCAGTATTGGCAACCCGCATCGACCATTTCACGCATCATCTTGTTCAGTCGGATTGCATCGGGTGTGGTGTGGGTCGATTCCACGCAACGCTCGCCGATTTTATAGACCACCGTCGAGATAAGTCCACACTCGTAACCCAAAGCTCGAATGAGGTCGTAGAGAAGTGTGGCAATCGTTGTTTTGCCGTTAGTACCCGTCACGCCCACGACCTTCAAATCGTGTGACGGATAGTCGTAGTATGCCGCAGCAATGGCTGCCATAGCTATCTCGCTATCCTCGACTACGACGTATGTGACATCGTCGGCACACGCTTCGGGCAATTGCTGGCAGATTATCGTACGACAACCGCCCGCAATGGCCGCATCGATGTAGTTGTGACCATCGCTCTGCGTGCCTACAATGGCAAAGAAACATCCGTCGGCAGCTGCCTGACGCGAATCGTAGGTTAGCGTAGCAACGTTGCGTGACTCATCGCCCACCACCTGCAAAGGGTGGATATTGGCTATTATTTCGCTTAAAATTTTCATCTTTTACTCTTTGGTTTCTCTAAACTATTAGCCAGCCTTATCTTTACCCGGCTACCTTCGCTTATACTCTCGTTTGGCTTCGGATGTTGCTCGACAATAGCACCCTTACCCTCGAAATCGACCTTCAACCCGCGACTCTCCAACAAGAAGAGTGCATCCGAAAGACCCATACCCATAACGTCGGGCATTATGTCGCGTTCGGTGGCTATCGCCTTTATGCTCACCTTATCGAGCCCCATTGTGGTAGAGCCCCATCCGCTTTGATTGTCGTAGTGTGTACGTATGCCAATCTCGCCCGCCGTACGACGAATGTGTGCCGTATTGCCACCCTTGATATGGCGTGTGGTCTCGATATGACGTTGCTCTCCGACACTCTTTGCCCAAGCCTCTTCACGGTTGTAGAGGAACTCCGCTACGCTGCGTTGTACGGGTCCTGCGAGTGTCGCACCGGCAACAGGGTCTGTACGATGTCTCTTCTTCTTGTAGATTGCCGTTATCACTGTATATCGTGGTTGCTCGGCAGGGAAGAGTGTGACCATCGATGCAAGATGGTAGCCCTCTGCGAGAGTATTGCCCTGTGCAATGGTTGCCGTACCGGTCTTCAAACCCACTTTGAACGGAAACTCTTTGCCGAATATATTGGCTCCTGTACCTATCTCGGCAGCCTGTTCCATATAGTGCCGTACGAGGTGGAGCGTTGTATCGCTGCATATCTTCGCATCAATCTCCTTTACGGGAAATTCGTGAAGCAACTCTCCGTCACGCTCCATACGCTGAATAAGTCGTGGTGCGACCATTCGACCACCATTTGCTATGGCGT
>JAFVXS010000147.1 GCA_017501025.1 Alistipes sp. | reverse complement strand
TGCCACTCCGCATTATCGCGAAACAACTTAAACATCGCCATCACAGCCAGCGGCAAGAAGTTGGCTATCGACAACAGCGTAACAACAATTCCCCTCCAAAACCTTCGCCAACAGCTAAACCAACGGCGATAAGCTTTGTAATCGAAATATATAACGACCAGAAATATCGTAACAAAAATTGCAGTAATCATAGCAACAAAGGTACACTTTTGAGCACAAAATACAAACTCTGCGTAGAAAAATCACCAACTATGTCATATTTACAACCCTATTGCCTACATATAATGGCATATAAGTTGGATAGGGTCTGTTGGTATAATTTTCAAATACAATTCTATGAAAAGATTTCTACTATTATCAATGGTTTTGGTGTGTTCTGCATCTGCCTATGCAAATCCACGCCACATCACTCGCCACCACACAAAGGGCGAACCAACCGTTTACATCATCACTGTACGCGAAACCGACACTCTATGGAGCAACAACCCCGCATTGGCTATGCAGCACCCCGCAGCACAGCGTAATGCGGCCGTGCAGGGAGCCATCACAGACCACCGTCTTGCCACCAGACGAGGCGTACAGCAGGTAGGCGAGCCGGGTGTAATCTTTGCCAACTCCAAAAACACATTCTCGTTTGCCGTTGGTGGTTACATTGCTTTGCGTGCATCGTACGGTTTTAACTCCACTATCGACAATATCGATGTTGTTCCATTCGATGTACCTGTTCCCGGAAATTATGCAACAAAGCAGAAGATTGAGATGGATGCCACCACATCGAGAATCTTTATGCGAGGCATTGCCAATACCCGCAAGTTGGGCAAGGTTGTACTCTATTTCGATGCCGATTTTCGTGGCGGTAGTCCGGGTAGCTACACACCTCGAATACGCTCGGCATACGTATCGATGTTTGGTTTGACCGTAGGTCGCGACGTATCGACCTTCTGCGACTTGCAGGCAGCCCCTACAACAATTGATTTTCAGGGTCCTAATGCCTACAACTTTAACTTTTCGACGATGATTCGATACGAACATTCGTTCCTCGACAAACATCTGACCATTGGTGCTGCTGCCGAGTTGCCAAGCGTATCGGGAACATACGGCACAACGCTGGCTCCTATTCCGCAACGAGTACCCGATTTCCCCGTATATATACAATATGCGTGGGGCAAACATCGTCAAAGCCATATCAGAGCATCGGCCGTATTCCGTGATATGTACCTACACAACCTCTCTCGCGACACCAATACCGACCTCTTTGGTTGGGGTGTACAATTTAGCGGACATATCAACTTTGCACGAATGTTCCACCTCTTCTTCAATGGCGTGTATGGCGAAGGCATAACACCTTATATTCAAGACCTTACGGGCAACGGTTTGGACTTTACACCAAACCCTGCCGACAACAATCGCGTTCAAACTATGCCGATGTATGGCTGGCAGGCAGCAATGCAATTCGACATATTGCCTAACCTCTTTGTATCGGGCGGATACTCCGCAGTTACCGTATGCAAGCACAACGGCTACTACTCGGCAGAGCAATACAAGATGGGACAATACGTCTTCGGCAATGTATTCTACTGCATCACTCCTCGATTCAAAATTGCAGCAGAGTATCTGTGGGCTGCACGCAAAAATATGAACAATGCCGATAATAGCGGTAACCGTATAAACCTTATGGTACGTTACGATTTTTAGGCAACACTTCACAAATCGACAAGTAAAGCTGTTTGACTTTTTGCAGAGTCAAACAGCTTTTTTTGCAAAAAAAATCGCTATATTTGTAAAAATTTTGAAGGTATGGAGATTAACTTTACAGGTATCATTATAGGCATTTCGACATTTCTGATTATCGGGCTGTTTCATCCGCTTGTCATCAAGGGCGAATACTATTTCGGAGTTAAATGCTGGTGGGCATTTTTGTTTGTCGGCATCGTTGCTCTTGTTGCATCGCTGATGGTTGATAACCTTATCGTATCGTCGCTACTTGCCGTTACGGGTGCCTCTTCGCTATGGGGAATCGGCGAACTCTTCGAACAACGCAAACGTGTTGAACGAGGCTGGTTTCCAAAGAGGGATAAGTCGAAAAAGTAATACATCCCCCGCATCCTATACCGAGTATTCGGTGCTACTCTCGTTAAAAAATCATCTTCCATTTTTAACCTTTGCCGCATTGGGGTATCTATTAATGTGAAACCGAACGAAATGAATGTAGCAAAAGGCGATGCCGAGATTATCGGCAGATTAAAGTCGGGTGACGACCCAGCCCTTCTGTTCGACTCAATCATTGAGCGTTACAGTGAGCGTCTATATTGGCACATACGCCGTATAGTGGTTCGTCACGAAGAGGCGGAAGATATTTTGCAGGAGTGTTTCATTACGGCTTACACCAAAATTTCGGATTTTAGAGGCGAGAGAGAGGGTTCTTTGAAAGCGTGGTTATACAAAATCGCCACCGTGTTATCAATCAAGGCGTTACGACGGATGCGTCGAACTATATTTGCCTCGATTGACTCGGTGCGAAATGAGCTGCTGACCGTATTCGAGGATGAGATTGCGCCCGATGCAGACGAGATTGCCATCAAGTTGCAACGTGCCGTCATCGACCTACCGACAAAACAACGGTTGGTGTTCAATCTCCGCTACTTCGACGAGTTGCCTTTCGAGGAGATTTCGCAGATAACGGGGCAGAGTGTATCGACGCTAAAAACAAACTACCACTTCGCCGTAAAGAGAGTAAAGAGTCAAGTTACAACTATTGAGATATGAAAAGCTACAAACAGATGCCGTACGCAGTACCGGAGGAGTATTTTGAGATGGCAAAGAGTCGTGCCAAAGCGACCATTGCCCTGCAAAGTCGCAAGCAGAGCAGAGGATGGCAACATTATAGCATTGCCTTTGCAACAGCCTCGATATGCGTAGCCTTTGTAATCTTCGGAGTACTAAAAGAGGTTTTGCACAAGAATAGTTACGAAGATTTTGTATCGCAACTCGAAACTATGCCGACAGAGGTACTATACGATATGTCGTGTGATATGGTCGAATACTACGACGAGAACCTACTGTCGGACGTTTCAAAATAGTGTTTTTAGTACCAACATTTAATATCGAACTATTATGAAAAAGTTATTTTATGTGGCAATTATCGCTATTGCAACGATGATTTATCAGGATGCAACAGCTCAAAACCAGAAGCCAAGCAAAGAGGAAGTTAAAGCACACTCCGAACAACTTATGCAGCTACGTTTGCAAATGCTTAAAGAGGAGCTTTCGTTATCGGACGAGCAGATGACAGCATTCGAGCCTGTATATCGCGACTATCGCAAAGCCGTTCACCGCGTAGTCGATAACAAAGGTGTTCGCGTAAAGAAGGAGGATATGACCAATGACAATGCGTTGAAAGTTGTTTCGACACGTCTATCCAATACGATTAACACCACCTCCGTAAAGCAAAAATATCTGCTGATTTTTGCAGAGGTAATTGAGCCTCTCAAAATTGCGAAACTCTACAATATCGAGGATCGCATCGCTCGCGAGGCACGCACTGG